>NZ_JBHFNS010000034.1:0-20183 GCF_041929135.1 Floridaenema fluviatile BLCC-F154
TTATCTGACTTGATTCCTAATAATTGAGCCAAGTTATAACGCCTGTGACCATTCAATGTGCGTTCGGGTGTAAGTTTTCCTTCGGCTTCCCACCTTCTCAACGTGGAAACTGACACCCCTTTGATTTTTGCTGCTTCTGATCTGGTTAGCTTACTCATAATGGCAGTTTAGCACATCTTTTGAGTAGGTCTAGAAAGGTTTAGGTAAAATTTTAGGAGCAGTTAGCGAACCCCTTTATGATTGGGCGATTGAAATCGCTGCTACACAAACAAAGTCCGCCTACGCGGACTAAAGAATAGCGGGGGTATTTAAACCGGATTTGGTATTAGGGGAGAATTCTGTGTGTTGCTGCATAGAGTCAAGAATCCTCCCGCATAGATGTTTAAGAGAACAGAAACACTACTCTCCCACAAGTTCAACACATTCAAAACAGAGGGTTTTGACGATGAAAGCATTCTTTTCTTCTCCCGCCCCCAATTTCAAAAGATGGATGACGCTTTGCACGCTGGGTGTCACTCTATTAGTAGGTCTTCCTTTGGCAGCAGTTGCCCAAGATGCGGTAATCCCTTCGACTAGGGGTGGTTCACATGATTCACATGATTCACATAGAAACCACAAAAAAATATTTGTAAACCACACGAAATGGATGGTCAAATATGCAGAGAGTGGGCGCAAGGGCAATTATCATCCGGTTCCTTGGGTATTCTCTCCAAATGGTACTGTTCGTGCTGGTAATCTGTGGCAAGGAGTCTGGCACAGAAAGTCCAAAGATACTATTAGAGTGGTTATTAGAATGAATAACAGTTCAGCTACGGATCGATTCGATGTCCAGTTCACTAGTTCATCGGAGTTTACCGCTTACAAGAATGGACGAGTCTATCGATATGCAGTGCGTAAGTATAGGTAAGAAATATCTCTAGAATTAAAGCTGATTTCCTGAAATTTGTAGAGACGTTATATATAACGTCTCTACAAGGTTTTTTGCAGATGTTAATTAGATAGTGGAATGTAGTGTGTCTCTCTGTTTGATTACCCACCACCGACGATCGTCACTACTTCTAATTTATCGCCCTCTCTAACTTCAGTCTCTAACCAAAATTGCCGATGCAAAATTTCTCCGTTGTACTCTACGGCGACTAAACGGGGATTAAAACCTAAATGGGTTAATAAGTCGGGTATTAGCATTTGAGAGGGACAGTTACGGTTTTCGCCGTTTATTTGCAGGGTGATTTGACTAGGCATGAGATTGGGGTAAGTGCGATCGATAATTGCGTAAAGTCTGGACGCGAGTTAGCTGCGAGATAAAGTACTGAGTTACTAAAGTTGGTTGTTCTGCTTGCATAATTGCTCTAACTACGGCAATTCTATCTGCCCCAGCTGAGAGTACATCATTTAAGTTACTCGGATCGATGCCACCAATGGCAAACCAAGGTAGATTCGCGTTTTGGGCAGCATAACGGACATATTCTAAACCTGTAGCGGCTTTTTCGGCTTTGGTGGGGGTGGCGAAAACTGGGCCTACCCCAATATAATCTGCGCCTTCTGCGATCGCTCGCTGCATTTCCGCTGGATTTGTGGTAGAACGTCCGATAATCCGATGTGGGCCGAGTAACTGTCTTGCTGTAGCGATCGGCATATCCTGCTGTCCTAAATGTACGCCATCAGCATCTACCGCTAAGGCTAAGTCTACGCGATCGTTGACAATAAACAAAGCTTCATAATGATGGCAAAGTTTGCATAATTTCCCTGCAACTTCAAACCGGACATCATCATTCGCCGTTTTATCCCGGTACTGCACCAAAGTTAAGCCACCTTCTAAAGCAGCTTCCACAACCGCAAACAAATTTTCTGACGCAGAAGTTACCAAATACAAAGAACTTTGCAATAATTTTTGTTGCCGTTGATAACCTAACAAATTGGTTTCTAAAACGTAGGCGCGATAACGCATTTGCTTAAACGCGCTTCCCATTTCTGCTAAATAAAGCTTGCCGTATTCTTCCAAAACTCGCAGCGCCTCTTGTACTCGACAAAGATTTGCCTGTAAAAGTTGCCCAATATTGGCGCGAGTTTCTTCTTGGGGATGACTTAACTCAGTTCCCACATCACCCAAAGTATCGCGAAATGCCCGTAACTCTGGGGTGTGCCATTTGGCAATTTCTTGGCGCAACTGCTTGCATTCTGTTGCCAATTCACTACTATTAAGACCAAAGCGACACCATTCCTCAACAATTCTTAAACCTTCTCTGGCTCGGTCTAAATTAGCATCTAAAATACGACTTAATGCTGGCTGCGCTTGTAGGGGCAAGTCTGACAATAATAATTTAGGGCGATCGACCATCGTAATAACTCCATTAGTTCATTAATGCTAGTAAATTAGTCGGATAGGGTGCAGACAAAGCATAATTTTCTCACTTCTGAGGCTCTCTGGAACATCTGGGGGAAAAATAATAGCGATCGCTAAACCTGATTACTTCCTAAAACAGGTGATTCATTAAAGAATCCCTGTACCCAGTCCCCAATCCCCAATCCCCAGTCCCCCATAAAGTGATTAAATTTTGCTTTAAGAATTGGTAAACCAGATCTTTGCGGTTTAATCTTTAGTACTCTCTGAAATTTTAGGAGGACAGCTAGCTGTGAATTTACCACGCCACTGTCAATATTCAGCAAAACCTCCCATCAAGTTCCTTAACGATTATTTAGCGGCTAATTTGAAGCAGGTAAATATTAAGCACTCGCTAAAAGCCAGTTTTGGACTTGCTACTACCATACTGCTTTGTTGGGAAAATGCCGTGCTAGGGGCGAGTTTTGTAGTTAATTATTCTACTAAGAACGCCCAACTATCTGCTAAATCGGCCCCTACTGTACCAGCACAACAACAAGTGGTTGAAAGTTTTCCGATCGCACAAAAACAGTCAACAACTGAATTGTTTGTTAACCCGATCGCTGGAAACGATCGCACTGGAGATGGTAGCGATCGGACTCCGTTTAAAACAATTACTCAAGCTATAAAAGTCGCCAAAGAAAATACTGTTATTTACCTTGCCCCAGGTACTTACAACCAACAAAGTGGCGAAACTTTTCCTCTACAATTAAAACCTGGCGTTACTCTCCAAGGAGATCCCCCAAATAAAGGTCGCAGTGTCATTATTCAAGGGGGCGGTTTATTTATTAGCCCGACTTTCGCCCGTCAAAATGCTACTATTCTCGCCGCTAATCAGTCAGGCATTGCTGGAGTCACAGTTACTAATCCTAATGTCAGAGGGTACGGAATTTGGATTGAATCCAGTAACCCAGTAGTAGCAGATTGTACTTTCATTGGCAATTCTCACGATGGAATTTCGATCGCCGGAAATAGCGCCCCTTTAATTCGCAATAATTACTTTGCTAATAATGGCGCAAATGGCATGACAATTTACGGTTCTTCTCGCCCAGAAGTTAGGGAAAATGTCTTTGAAAGAACTGGATTTGGCATTAATATTGGTAAAAATGCTACACCTTTAATCGCAGGTAATCGCATCTCCCAAAATATAGATGGAATTGTGATTCAAGGGAAAGCTAGACCAATTTTGCGCGGTAATACTATTGAGAACAATAGCCGAGATGGTGTAATTGCCTTAACAGAAACTCTCCCCGATTTAGGAACTGCCCAAGAACCTGGTGGTAATATTTTCCGTAATAATGGTCGCTATGAAATTAATGCCACAAATGCTGTGCAAGTAATTCCCGCTTATGGTAATCAATTAGCGACTAGAAAGCTAGTTGGCAGAATTTCTGTAGATGGTAATTTAATTCAAGTTACCGCATCTCGTCGCACTTCCCCAACTGCTTTTAATAATACCCAAGCTGTACAAATTCCAGTTCCTCCACCCGCTACCAGAAAACCCCGTACTCGCAGAAGTAGAAGGGCAAGGGCAAGTAGCAGAAGGCGAGTCAGAAGACAAGTTCGCCGCCCCACAAACACCGCCAGAACTAACACAAGAACAACAGCAACTTCGCAAAGAACAGTACTTCCTCAAACGGGTATTCAACCAGGTGCTTTACCTACTGCTACCACTAATTTTTCCCAGGTAAATACTAACAGTTTGTCCCCAACTAATCAAACTGTTGTTACCTTAAGTTTACGTTACCGCGTAGTAGTAGAAGTACGAACTGCGGAGGAACAAACAAAACTTTTATCAATAGTTCCTGGCGCTTTTCGCACTGTTTCTGATGGCAAAGTAGTTATGCAAGTCGGCGCTTTTAGCGATCGCTCCCAAGCTGAAAAAATGCTCGAAAATATTAATAACCTTGGTTTATTAGGTGCGATCGAAGAAATTAATTAAACATCCAGGCAGAGGCGAAAAGGGTAATTCTCACCTTCTGCCTTCTGCCTTTTTAAATTACTGTTTGCAAATTCAATAGTGCTTCATTTAATCTTTGAGTACCGACCTTAGTTTGATTAATTCCGCTAGCAGTTTGTACTGCTCCTTGATTTAAGGTATTCATGGCATCTACTACTTGTTGAATAGCGATCGCTTGTTGTTTAGCATTTAAGGAAATTTGCATATTATTAGCTACCACATCATTAATTGCTTCCGCAACTTTGGCGAAAGTATTAGCCGTATCTTCGGCTGTTTTCATACTGTTATCAACTCGCTTTTTACCTTCATCTGCTACAATTACCGTTGCACCGATCGCATTTTCAATTTCATTAACTAACAGATTAATTTTGCTAGAAGACTTTTTACTTTCGTCTGCTAATTTGCGAATTTCGGCAGCTACCACAGCAAAACCTTTGCCATTTTCTCCGGCTCTTACTGCTTCCACTGCCGCATTTAATGCTAACATATTTGTTTGATTCGCCAACTCAGTGACTAAAGTAATAATGCTGCTAATTTGGTTAGTTCGATCGCTTAAATAGATAATTTTTTCGGCAATGACAACCACAGTATTTTTTAGTTCTAACATATCTTCTAAAGTGCGGTCTATTGCTTGGGAACCTTGTGCAGCTAAAACGGATACTTGTTGAGCACTACTAGCGGCTAATTGGGCTTTTTCTGCTGATTGTTTTGCGGAAACACCTAACTCATCCATTGCGGTAGTAGTTTGATTTACTGCTGTTGCTTGTTGAGTAGCACTTAATTCTTGTTCGGTTACAGTTGCCGTTATTTCATTAGTAGAATTAGCGATCGTATTTACAGTTTGCTGGATTGTTCCGGCAATATTTGTCCAAATAAAATAACCAGCAATTACGGAACAAGCTAAGGTTAAAAGACTCATAATAGTTGCCGCAATTACTAAAAACTGAATTGAGTTATTTGCATTAGTAGAGAAGTGATTTAATATTTTTTCCTCATTCTTGTTCAATTCTTGATTTAAATCATCAATTTTCCCCATGCTCAATTGAGATTCTTGCAAAGATTTTACTAAAGCTTCTTTATGCTTACCTTGTTTTTCTAAATCTATTGCCTCTTGAGCAGTTTGCTCGTACTTTGTGACTAATTCTTTAAGTTGAGTAAAACGTTTTCTTTGCTCTGGATCTATGATTTCTCGATCGGCAACTTTTAACGCCTCTTGGTAAAGTAATCTCTGTTTTTCATATTCATTCAAATAATTTGTTTGTCTAGTTAATAAATATCCTCGAACTTGTCTACCCATTAGAGCGATTCTACTTAGCATTTCATTCCCAGAAATAAGAATTTTTTCTGTTCTACCAACTTGTTTAAAAGTGTCAGCTACTTGATTACTTATCGAGTAAACAATTCCACTAAATCCTAAAGCCAAACTAACAGGTATTAAGAAGGCAATAAACAATCTACCTCTTAATTTAATATGATGCTTCATCTTGATTTTGCTCCTCTGCAAAATAGATAGTTAAATTTTACTGCATGGAAATTTACGATCCTCAAATCGAGAATGTTTTCCCTAACACCCTGTTGTAAAAGCTTGCCTATTAATTCTCTAGATTTGGCATTGAATTGTTCGTAGTTAGAAAACGTAAACTAAGAACAATTAGTAATTTATCTTGCTAATCTTTAGCAGTTATTGCCCATCATTATACGATAATTTAGATAAAATTATTGTCAAAAATAAATTAACAAAATTAATTAATTATTTAGGAAGTTTTACAGATTAACTTACTAAAAATTTAAGGTTTTTTCTGTAGTAAATGTAACTGCTGATTGCTGAGAATACAATTGATTTTGAGAGCAGCAATTTAAGTAGGTGCAAATAAATAAACTGATAATAATTATCTAAGGATGGGGCGGGCAAGATGCCCACCTCACAACAGTTACAGCTTTCTCGTGGGGTAGGCATCCTGCCTGCCTTGGTTTTCGAGAAAAGTTTCGGGATTTCCGTAAAAATTTACACTTTGCCAGTAAAAACTTTCACAGCGGGGCCAGTCATGTAAACTCGTTGTTCCACTTCGGACCATTGAATTTCCAAAGGGCCTCCAGGTAATTCTACTGTAGCTTGCCGATCGCAATTCCCCGTCAACACCCCCGCAACCAAAGCAGCACAAGCACCAGTACCACAAGCCAAAGTTGCACCAGCACCCCGTTCCCAAACCAACATTTTCAAATAATTCCGGCTAACTACTTGAATAAATTCCGTATTTGTGCGTTGGGGAAAAACCGAATGATGCTCAAACTTGGGGCCAATTTCCGCCAAAGGAATCGCCGCCACATCCTCCACAAAAGTAATACAGTGAGGATTTCCCATACTCACACAAGTCACATCCCAAGACTTTCCCGCCACTTCCAAAGCTTGATTAATCACCTTTTCTGATGCAGCAGTTAAAGTTGTCGGAATTTCCTGCGCCAACAGTCGCGGTACACCCATATCCACCGTAACTTGTCCATCAGGACGTAACTGGGGCGTAATCACACCCGCTAAAGTATGAATCCGATAGCGCCGCGACTCAGTGGCACAACCTTCCAAATCAGCGATAAACTTAGCTAAACAGCGGATACCATTGCCACACATTTCCGGCTCAGAACCATCAGAATTAAAAATCCGCATCGTGTAATCTGTGCCCTCCTGTCCCGGTAAAGCAAAGATTACCCCATCTGCACCGATCCCAAAATGGCGATCGCACCACTCCACCGCCACCTCTGGTGTTAACATTGGCTGGGAGGAAGTCCGATTATCAATCAAAATGAAATCATTTCCTAAACCGTGGTACTTACTAAACTCAATTGCCATTACAATTACCTTTGTCCTTAGTTTTTTGTCCTTTGTCATTCGTCATTTGGATCGAGTTTGCCATAAAGACCAATGACCAATGACTAATCACCAATGATTAATTAGATATGACTAGTGCATTTGATACTAATTTACCTAGTGTACGGCAAGTTCAATCAGTTATTAAAGCTCAAAAACGAGTTGAACTCAAGTTATTAACTGGAGAAGTTCTCAGCGGAATACTACGTTGGCAAGACCAAAATTGCATCGCTATTGCTGATGATAGTAATCAACAAACTTTAGTCTGGCGACAATCAATAGCTTATCTAAAAGCCTTCGATTAAAAACTTGTAGTAGAGACGTTATATAGCGTTTCTCGTTTGGATTCGGTACATTTGGGGGCGGGTTTTGATTGGTATATCTTTCACACAGCAAGGATTTCAGCTAAACCCGCCCCTACAATATGTATACCTCACCATTATGAGAACTGTTATATATAACGTCTCTATAAAAATCGAAAATCGAAAATTTCAAGGTTCTCGCCAATTATCCATTGGTAAATATTCTTGCAATGCTTGACTTTCTGCTGCTTTAACTACGGGTACAACTGGGATAGCTTTTTTATCTTCCGGCAGCAAAGATTGTTGTAATAATTTTAGTGGATGATAGCCACCACAAAGCAAAATTCGATCGCCAAATTGCAGTTCAGTATCTTCACCCGGATCGCGAATAAACTTACCTTCGCGACGAATAGCGATCGCCTTAATCCCATACTGACGCTGAATATCCAAATGAGCCAAAGTTCTACCCACAAAAGGACTATTTTCGGGGACTAAAATCCATTGACAAGGCGCACTTTTTGCCGGAACAATCACCTTACCCTTTGCCAATTCATCTAAAGCAGCTAACTCCTCAGCTTCGCCAACAACTAATAAGCGATCGCCCTCCTCAATCATCGTAGAAACATCAGGATAATCCACTTCTTCACCACTAGCACGGCGAATCGCCATCAAGCTAACACCCACCAAATTTCGCAAATCAGCTTCCCCCAAACTCATTCCCGCAAAAGGAGAATTTGCAGGTAAAGAATACCAACGACTATTCATATCTTGAGTAGCCAATTCTAAATCACGAGCAACTTGAGAAGCCGATCGTTGAGGACGAAATTCCAAATAATGATGTTTACGAATTTCTTGAACTTGCTGTTGAATAGCCGATAAACTCATACCCATGCCAGTTAACAAATGACTAACTAATTCCAAGCTAGCCTCAAACTCCGGTTGTACGACTTCCTTAGCTCCCAATTGATAAAGTAACTCGATATCTTTATCCTTATTAGCACGCACTACCACATCCAAATCTGGCGCTAATTCTAAAGCCCTTCGTAAAGCATTTCTAGTACTCATAGCATCAGGAAGATAAATTGCCATTCCCTTGGCTTGCGCTACTCCCGCAGTTTGTAAAACGTGCAAACTTGCCGCATTACCATAAACATAAGAAATCCCCGCTTCTCGCAACTGTTGAATTTTGCTTTCCGACTGATCGATTACGACTACCGGATAGCCATGTTGCTGCACCTGTTGCACTAAATTTCGCCCAACTTTGCCATAACCACAAATTACCACATGATTTGCTAAAGGCAGTTCCGGCGAAACATCTAAAGGCACATCAGTAGGATCGAGAAACTTTTTCAAACAAGGTATTTCAAACAATTGAGGTACTAGCCGCATTACAAACGGAGTCAAAACCAAAGTTACCGCAGTCGTGCCCAAAATTAACAGATAAACACGGCGAGAAACTAAACCTAAAACCTGTCCTTCACTCGCTAAAACAAAAGAAAATTCCCCAATTTGAGCTAATCCCAAACCAGCGATAATAGCGGTTTTCCACGAATAGCGAAACAATCTAACTAAAGGAGTAACAATTAAGAATTTTCCTAAAAATACTAACGCCACTAATCCGAGAATTAACTCTAGATTATTCCAGAGAAAAACCGGATCGATTAACATTCCGATCGAAGCAAAAAACAAAGTAGCAAAAATATCTCGCACTGGCTCAACATAACTCAGAGTTTGATCGGCATATTCCACCTCGGATATCATTAAACCAGCGACAAATGCACCCATTTCGATCGACAAACCCAAAGACTCAGTAAACAGAGCAATTCCTAAACATAAAGCCACTACACCCAATAAAAATAACTCTTTACTTTCAGTACGCGCCAAAACTCGCAGCAAAGGTGGAATTAACCAAATCCCCACCGCAACTGCACCCGCCGCAAATAAGCCAATTCTTACTAAAGCAAATATCACAGCTTTGCCAATTTCTTCTGGTGGTTGGTCAAGCGCAGGCAAAACTGCTAACATCAACCCCAATGCTAAGTCTTGAACCACCAAAATTCCCAACATTACTTGACCGTGAGGAGTTTCAGTTTCGTTCCGTTCCATTAAACATTTCAAGACAACCGCAGTTGAAGAAAGGGAAAGAATTGCCCCTAAAAATACTCCCTTAGCTGGTAAAGTAGCCCAAGCGCCAGTAATTCCACAAACTAAAACCGTAACTAAAATTGTCAGAATAATTTGCAGTCCACCCCCACCAAGGGCGATTTTCTGTACCTTCTTGAGTTCGGCAAAAGAAAATTCAACCCCCAAAGCAAACAAGAGAAAAGCAACACCAAATTGAGCCAGAGTTTCTACTTGAATTACTTCCTTAATTAATCCTAGTCCTGCTGGCCCAACGATCATGCCTCCTAACAAATACCCCAACAAAACAGGCTGTCTTACTATTGCGGCTAAAAGTCCCCCCACCGCAGCAGCACTGAGAACTAATACTAAGTCAACAATTAGCCTAAAATCTTCTTGCACAAGTTTTCTGAAAAAATTATTACGGTATATGAACTAAGAATACAAACTTTTTCCCGTATAGGGGAAGACATTTTGGGGAGGTAGGGAGATGGGGAGATGGGGAGAGTTTTGAGTTTTGAGTTAAGAAACTTCCCTCAGCCCCTCTGCCCCTCAGCCCCCCAGCCCCTCTGCCCCTCTGCCCCTCAGCCCCCCAGCCCCTCTGCCCCTTTGCCCCTCAGCCCCCTACCCCTTGGCATAGTTTCAGATTAGCGGTAGTCTATACTGCCAAAGGGAAGTTTATGAAAATTGAATCATGAAATTTTGGCAAAAAAATATTTTTAATTGGAAATTAGGGATTTCAGGAGTTAGGGCGAAGTTTCCCTTATTTATTGGTTGCTTTGCGCTGACTACGGCGATTTTATTTTTTGCTGCGCCTGTAATTGCTCAAAGGGTGCAGGTGTCGCCAGCTAACCCGCAGTTAGGGGATACAATTTCTGTGGTGATTCAGGACGCATCGAAACAAGGGTCAGAACCGACTGTGGTTATGGACGATCGGACTTATCAGATGTTTGCGATCGATCCCACCACCTATCGAGCATTCTTACCCACAACACCACTAGATAAACCCGGAATTCGCCAAATTCAAGTACAAGTAGACGGACAAGTAGAAACTCTCTCAGTTAATGTACGAAATCGCTCTTTCCCTACCCAACGCATTCGTATTGCTTCCAGTCGCAGTGGCGGACTGAAACCAACTCAACATGAATTAGATCGAGTAGCAGCTTTTCGCCAACTAGTTACCCCAGAAAAATATTGGAACGGTCGCTTTATTCACCCAAACCGCGGTCGTCGCAGCACTGGGTATGGCGTGCGCCGCTATTACAACGGCGTTTTCGCTAAAGATTACTACCATCGCGGTTTAGATTATGCTAGCCCCCAAGGTTCGCCCGTAGTCGCTCCCGCAGCGGGTAAAGTGATGTTGGTGGGAACAGTGGCTCAAGGTTTCCGGTTGCATGGGAATACAATTGGCATCGATCACGGTCAGGGAGTCAAGAGCGTATTTCTACACTTGAGCCGGATTAAGGTTCAAGAAGGAGATTTAGTGCAAGCAGGTCAAACTATTGGTGCGGTTGGTTCCACTGGTGCATCCACTGGCCCTCACTTACACTGGGGTTTGTATGTTAATGGCAAATCCATCGATCCAGCACCTTGGTTAGCTCAAAATATGCAATAGCACTATATTTGTTAGGGGAAAGTCTTGATTAATTCCCGGAGCTAGAACCAAAATGTAGTAAAAATGAAAATCAGAATTAGGTGAAAAATCTTGATTCTAAATCACGAAATACTACAGTTGGTTACTCAATGTTTCAGAAAAACAAACTTTCTGAAATACTGTTGAGTCCTGTGTCAGGGTGAGGCAATATTGAGAGAAAAATAGCTCGTCTAGCAAAAGTGCTTTGGGGAGCAATACGAGGTGTTATGAGTATTGAAAAAATAGTTGAACAGGCATTACAAGATGGTTATTTGACACCAGCAATGGAAGCGGAAGTAGCAAGGATCTGCGATACCGCTTCTGAGCTTTCCATTGAAGAGTATATGGCGCTAGACCGACTGATGGGATCGCTATTAACTGGGGAAGTGGTGGCAGTGCCGCGCAAACAGTTTATTAATGTGATGGAAGAGTTGGTATTAACAGAAGCGATCGCTCGCGTAGCCGAAATTGAAGCTAGTAGTAATCAAGTATTAGATGTAGGTGATATCGCAGCTTATGCCTTAAATCGATTACCTCCCCTCTACGCTACTACCGAAGAAGGCGCAACCTATCAACGTCAGAAGGCTAAGGAGGAACTCCAAGAGATTATTGCTCAACAAGTTCGGGAAGCCATTACCCGCAACATCGCTCAACCAGAAATAGATCCATCCAGACAATTACTCGGTAAAGGTTCCAAAACTGATGTAGTTAAGCAGGTAAGTTCTTTATTACAAGCTTACGCCCCTACCATTGAACCAAAACCAGAAAAAAGATCTGGATCAAATCAGAGCTAGACCAATATCATTGTAAGTGCAGGAACTTCTCAAACAGCAGCAGCGTCTTTCGGAATAGGACGTTATTAATCTGTATCTGTCCATGAGTCAATCAATTCCTGTATCCTGGTCTAGCGCTGAGGTTATGATTCCTCAAACGCAAGTGCAGCCTGTAGAAAAACTCTCTAATTACGATTTGGTTTTGCGCTGCCAAACTGGTCATCGACCGCAACGGGAGGCATTCGCTGAGTTGTTGCGCCGATACCAGCCCCATGTGGAGAAGATTTTATATCATCTGGCTCCAGATTGGCAGGACAGAGCAGATTTAGCCCAAGAAGTCTGGATTCGTGTTTATCGCAATATTAAGCGTCTCAATGAACCTGTAAAATTCCAAGGTTGGCTGAGTCGGATTGCGACAAACTTGTTTTATGACGAATTACGCAAACGCAAGCGCGTTAACCAACCTTTGTCATTAGATGCACCGAGAATGGTCGATGATGGCGAAATGGATTGGGAAATTGCCGCGGATAATCCGGGTCCAGTAGAAAAATTAACTACGACTGAGTTTTATGAGCAATTGCATATTGCGATCGCCGATTTGCCAGATGTTTTTCGCATTACCATAGTTTTGCGCGAAATTGAAGGCATGGCTTATGAAGAAATTGCCGAAATTACCGGAGTTTCTCTGGGAACGGTAAAGTCGCGCATTGCTAGAGCAAGGCAAAGACTTCAGTCACAACTCCAAAATTATTTGGATAGTTAATAAAACTTCAAAATGGGTCGATCGTCCCTAGCGATTGTTTTATCTACCGTAGGGCATACGGAATGTCAAGCCTGTGGAGAGTGAGTAAGACTCGCTGGTACTTGTATCAGAAAGCATTGCTCGTTGAATCAGGAATCTCCCGTTACAAGTCAGCAAAGACGGTGAGAGTGTCAAGATCCGTAGTAGACTAGCTATTACTCACCAAAGGTTTACTTACCCTCCTTTGATGGAAGGATTTGATATGACTCCTGAGTTTGAATCCCAAAATAACCAACAGAATTCCTTTGGGGATTCGCCAGATCCCTGTCTGGGTGCTCGCGATATGGAAAAGCGCGATCGCTTTGAACTACTTAGCGCCTACTTGGATGGAGAGGTGAGTGCAACCGAACGCCAACAAGTAGAAGACTGGTTAGCAACAGATCCTAACATCCAATGCTTATATAAACGATTACTGAATCTGCGTCAAGGTTTACGGAATACACCAGTACCAGCTGCCAGTCAACCTGTGAATGTCACAGTAGATCAAGTATTTTCTCGTTTAGAAAAACGTCGCCGCAAACCAATTTTAGTTTGGGGTGGAACTGCGATCGCAGCTGCTTTAATTGCCGCTGTATCAGGCGTTTTCGGCAACCAAAATGCTTGGTCGCCCCAAATGGCTAATTCTCCGGCTACACCTGACTCGGAAGCTTTGACGATCGCCCTTAGCGAACCCGTAATCCAAATCCCTCAAGTATCAACTGAAACCTACAAATCTCCCCAATCTCCAGCAGCTTATCCGCATTCGGTTAAATAACTTCGTCGAGGGGACTGGGGACTGGGGACTGGGGACTGGGGACTGGGGACTGGGGAAATTTAGAGTCCTGTCCACCATCCAGAGGGAATTAGTATCCCGCCAATTTGTTCAACTTGGTCTAAAGTCATAAAATAAGCCCAAGCTAAACCTAATGGTTCTGCTTCAGGGCTGTAAACTTCTAATTGCTTACGGTTGTAAAAATTTTTCTCTGGGGGACGCTGGGGGTCGTGTCCTTCCAGTGGGTCGAGATGTTGGAGAATATGTGGTGTATTAAAGGTTAGTAAATAACCTTGAACTATTCCTCCACCAAGAACCATTGCTGGATAACCTACAGGTAAAGCAAACAATTGACCTTTAACAGTAGCTCTGGTTGCTGCAATTACTCTAGCACCACAATAATGTTGATAGTTGGACTCTCCAGGTTTGAGAGTTCCATAAACAAAAACTTTAACTAACTCTGAATCTGCTTGCTGAATCATACCATCTAGAATTTTAGATTGTCCGTTTGTCCCCCAGTTCCCAATCCCCAGTCCCCTCTAATATAATCCCGTGTTACATTCGTAGTATAAAGCGAATATGTCAAAATATTGAGGCAGACGCGAACGCCAAATGCAGTAGGAGAATTAAAGTGGAATCTCGATATAACCCGACAGCAATAGAGGAAAAATGGCAGAAAACTTGGGATGAACAAGGTTTAGACAAAACCCCCACAGAGAAAGACAAACCCAAATTTTACGCATTATCAATGTTTCCCTATCCATCGGGCAACCTGCACATGGGGCACGTTCGTAACTACACAATAACCGACGTGATTGCCAGAGTCCATCGAATGCAGGGTTATCGCGTACTACATCCGATGGGATGGGATGCTTTTGGACTTCCAGCAGAGAACGCCGCAATTAAAAAAGGCATTCATCCGGCGAAATGGACATATAGTAATATTGACCAAATGCGATCGGAATTAAAGCGCCTGGGGTTATCTTACGATTGGGATTGCGAACTCGCCACCTGTTCCCCAGACTACTATAAATGGACGCAGTGGATATTCTTACAATTTTTCCAAGCTGGATTAGCATATCAAAAAGAAGCCGCAGTTAACTGGGACCCGATCGATCAAACAGTTTTAGCAAACGAACAAGTTGACAGCGAAGGACGTTCTTGGCGTTCTGGCGCAATAGTAGAAAAGAAAAAATTGCGTCAATGGTTTCTTAAAATTACCGACTACGCCGAACAATTACTGCAAGATTTAGATAAATTACCAGGTTGGCCCGATCGAGTAAAATCAATGCAAGCTAACTGGATTGGTAAATCTGTTGGTGCTTATTTAGAATTTCCGATTGTGGGAATGGATGAAAAAATTGGTGTATTTACCACTCGTCCCGATACGGTTTATGGTGTTAGTTATGTAGTACTTGCACCGGAACATCCATTAACACCAAAAGTTACCACATCAGAAAATAAAGAAACAGTTGAAAGCTTCATCAAAGAAGTTGCCAATCAAAGCGAATTAGAACGTACAGCGGAAGACAAACCGAAACGGGGAATTCCCACAGGCGGAAAAGCAATTAATCCTTTTACAGGTGAAGAAATTCCGATTTGGATTGCTGATTACGTATTGTATGAATATGGCACAGGTGCGGTAATGGGAGTACCCGCCCATGATGCGCGAGATTTCAAATTTGCCAATGAACAAAACTTGCCAATTAAAGTAGTAATTGTTCGTGCTGATGCTGCCGATGAACCACCAATTCTCAAAGAAGCTTACACCGAACCAGGAATTGTAATCAACTCCGATCTTTTCAATGGAATGGAGTCAACTACCGCCAAAGAAGAGATTATTAAATATGCAGAAAAGCAAGGTTTTGGGAAAGCGAGAGTTCAATATCGGTTGAGAGATTGGTTAATTTCCCGTCAACGTTATTGGGGTGCGCCAATTCCAGTAATTCACTGTCCAAAATGCGGAATTGTACCAGTTCCCGAAGCGGAATTACCAATAGTTTTACCAGAAAATGTCGAATTTAGTGGTCGTGGTCCTTCGCCTTTGGCACAATTAGGAGAATGGGTAAATGTGCCATGTCCGAGTTGTGGAACTGCGGCAAAAAGAGAGACTGATACGATGGATACTTTTATCGATTCATCGTGGTATTATTTGCGGTTTACTGATGCGAATAATGAAAATCAGGTGTTTGATTCGGCAAAAACAAATGATTGGATGCCTGTAGATCAATATGTAGGTGGAGTTGAGCACGCGATTTTACACTTACTTTATTCTCGCTTTTTTACTAAGGTGTTGCGCGATCGCAGAATCCTCAACTTCGATGAACCATTCAACCGCCTATTAACACAAGGCATGGTACAAGGATTAACATATACAAATCCCAAAAAATCAGGAAATGCCAAATACATTCCTTCCGCTTTAGTTAATCCCAACGATCCAAAAGATCCAGAAACAGGAGAACCTTTAGAACTCTCCTATCAAACCATGTCTAAATCCAAATATAACGGCGTAGCGCCAGAAGATGTAATCAACAAATATGGTGCAGATACCGCCCGAATGTTCATCCTTTTCAAAGCGCCACCCGAAAAAGATCTAGAATGGGATGATGCAGACGTTGAAGGACAATTCCGCTTTTTAAATCGCGTTTGGTTGTTAGTAACAGAGTACAGTGAAACTACACCCGCCAAAACCCAAAAAGGCGAATTAACCAAAGCAGAAAAAGACTTACGTCGCGCCATTCACACCGCAATTGATGAAATTTCCAAAGACTTAGCAGGAGATTACCAATTAAATACAGCGGTTTCAGAGATGATGAAATTGAGTAACGCACTCAAAGATTCAACTTGTAAAAATTCCGCCGTTTATACCGAAGGAATCGAAACTTTAATCCTGCTTTTAGCACCTTTCGCCCCTCACATTGCCGAAGAATTATGGCAGATGATTGGTAATAAAAAATCTGTCCATCAAGAAACTTGGCCCAAACTTGATGAATCAGCTTTAGAAGTTGATGAAATCACCTTGGTAATTCAAATCAATGGCAAAACTCGCGGCACAATTCAAGCACCTGCTAACTTAGATAAACCGGGGTTAGAAAAATATGCCCGTGAATCTGACGCTGCGAAACGTTATCTTGAGGAAGGAAAGGAACCGAAAAAGGTAATTGTAGTACCTGGAAAATTGGTAAATTTCGTAATTTAAAACTAGCAAAATCATTAGTCATTTGTGGTTAATTATATAAATGACTAATGACAAATTACCAAGGAAAATCAAGCCATGACTAACTTATTAACTAAGTTCAAAACTGACACCTGGGTAACAGCAAATTGGGAAAAATTTCAGCAATTAATTGCCGAACCAGAGTTTCAAAAAGCTAAGTTTTACTATCACAATGGACAGTTGAGGATTGAAATGGTTCCACTAGGTCACGATCACGCTTGCGATAACACAATTGTTATCTTTGCCATTAGCCTTTTTTGCGGTATTAAAAATATTCTCATCAAAGGTTTGACTAATTGTAGTTTCCGAAAAACAGGGATTCAAGAATGTCAACCTGATGCTTCTTATTATATTGGGGAGAATGCAGATATTGTTCCTTGGGGAACTTCTGTGATTAATTTAGAAACTTATCCACCACCAGATTTAGTGATTGAAGTTGCGAATACTTCTTTAGCTGATGATATGGGTGGTAAGCGGTTGCTTTATGAGGATTTGCAGGTTAAAGAATATTGGATTGTTGATGTGAAGAATGTGAGGATTATTGCTTTTAGTATTGCAGATGGTGGAAGCAGAAGAATTACTCAATCTCAGGTATTAGCAGGATTAGAAATTGCTGTTTTAGAAGAAGCTTTGCGGCGCAGTCGTCAGATGAATCAAAGTCAGGTTTGCGCTTGGTTAATGGCGGAGTTTCAAAAGTAATTTTTTTGAACCGCGTTCGCGTAGCGTGTGCGTAGCACGTAAGACGCGAAGGACGCGAAGGAAGAAAGAAAAGAGAAGTTTATTATATTTTGCATCCTCACTAAAATTTATCTGTATTCTTATCTGCGTTCATCTGCGTTTATCTGCTTTCATCTGCGTTGAAAAAAGCCTTTGCTAATCACCATTAACAAAGACTTTCTAAACTTTAAACTACTGAATTTTACAAAACTTTCTTTCTCTGTCGCTCTCCGGTTCTTGCCAAGAATAAGCGAAATGACTCACAGTATTAATTTGAGGTGCTATTTGGCGAATCGCTTGCATTTGTACTTCTAATGAAGGACGATTACCATAAGATTGAACCCAATTTCCGGCGATCGCAGGTCGAATATCAGTACCATAAGGAGCTAAGCTGATTACCCTTTGCAACTCTTGGACAATACAGCTGGTAGTACCACAATCGGCATAAATCATCGGATGCCATTCAATGTTACTCGGAAACCTGTCCCAAGGTTGTACCCGCGAATCGTAACCTCGACCAACAGCTTTATTGCCACCTGGGAAAAATACCGCACCAGAAGGTAAACCTAACCGCTGCACAGGTTCAACTGCTGATGAAAGGAAGTCTATCACCCCTTGAGCCGCATGAGCTACACTTAACTGCCAAAGTTCCGTTTGTAAAAACGGTTGACGCTGGGCAGGGGGCAATATATCCTTATTCAAATCGGCAATACGTCCTTGCCACATTGGTTCAGATTCTTGGGGATAAAGTTCATCGACTTGAGCAATATCACCACTATTGACAAATCCCTTAGTTAAAAACCTGCGAATTAATTCCTGACCTTTAAAGTTTAAAGCTCTTTGCAACAAAACTTGTTGAGCAGCATTGCCATAAATCCACAAGTCTTGTACCCTCGTTGCTACAGAAGCTTCTCCCATACCTCTGGGATAACGAATATAATCAAACAACATTCCATCAGGTTTGCGTTTGAGTATCGCTTGAACTAGCTGATTGTAATCCTGTCGAGCTTGGATATTATAAGGATCGATAAAAGCTTTACTAATATCACCCTTAGCTAAATCAGTATCCAAACTAGCCTCATTTCCCACATCTAAACTAGTTTGATTTCGACCATTCCTTGCTAGTACTTGTCTGCGATCGGGACGTTGAGCATAAGCATAGCCGAAATTCATCGAAAATAGCCAAGCATAAACCTTTAACCCCCGTTCCTGACCTTTTTGAATTGCTTTTGCCAATAGATCAACTTTTTCGGCTCCAGGTACTTTTACCACAGATTGCCAAGGAGTTGGATTATCAGCTTGGGGTAATAACACCTGCGCGTCGTAAAAAACTTCTACATAAACTTGGTTGTATCCTTTATTAACAATCCGATCCATGATGTAATCTAAAGAACCGGGTCGCAAATCGCAAGGATATAAACGTAGCCAAATTGCTTGATTGCGGGGCCAATTTTGGGTTCGACAATCTTGTAATTGTTTTGCTTGTTTAGTAATTAGGTCTTTGTAGCGTCTTTGTGCATCTTGATTCCCTCCTAAAGCCGTCTGTCGTAGGCTTTCTTTTTGTTTAACCATTTCAGGTGTTAACTGACAAGGTATGAGGCTTTGCGCCTGAGTTGGTTGAATTTTCCAATTCTGACTAACTAAGCCAAAGGTGAAAACTCCGGCTAAAAATCCACTACAGAAACGAATTTGGCGGTTGGGAATTGCTGTTAAAGACGGCATCAATCTGAAATAACCTTTCATGCTAGCAAGCAAAATCACATCAACGACAAAACTGAAAATTGGATTTACTTATTTAGATATTTGGTTCCTCATGCAGGATACTCCTTTTTTGACTGAATCGGTAGAAGGAAAGTTGCGATCGCCATTTTTCATCAAACTTACAAAATAAAACCCCGCTATTGCATAACACATAGCGGGGAAAGATTAGCTTTTTTAGATCAAAGATTTACATTTAGACTAGCCATTCTTCGATCGCTTCTTCCTTAGTATTAGTATTCCGTGACGGAGTTTCCCGATTAAACTTCATGTGAATCGCTCTAGTTTGCTCACCATCAGCCGCTACTGCCATAATCGGATAATCAATCAAACCATCTTGGAACGACATCTGGAAGCGGAAAGTTCCATCAGGATTCAACTTAATCGGACGACCACCAATAGTAACAGTAGCATCCGGTTCAGTCGCACCGTAAACAATTAACTCAGCATCCGCAATCAACCAGAACTTGCGCGGACGAATCGGAGGCGCAGAAGCGGAAAACCCAAGTCCAGAAACCGTAGGCGCTGCCCATAATCCTACCCCAGAAGGAATGATATAGGAACTGAGAGCCTGTTCGTAAGAACTTACCGCATAAGAACTCACTGCGTAAGAACTGATTGGTACCTGGTAGGAACTGACGGCGTAAGAACTTAAAGCGTAGGAACTAATCGCCTGTTCGTAAGAACTTACCGCATAAGAACTCATCGCGTAAGAACTGATGGGGATTTGGTAGGAACTGACGGCGTAGGAACTTAAAGCGTAGGAACTAACTGCTTGTTCAGCCGAACTTAAGCCGTAGGAACTAATCGCGTAAGAACTGATGGGGATTTGGTAGGAACTTACGGCGTAGGAACTTAAAGCGTAGGAACTGACTGCTTGTTCAGCCGAACTTAAGCCGTAGGAAC
>NZ_JBHFNS010000050.1:0-91565 GCF_041929135.1 Floridaenema fluviatile BLCC-F154
CTATAGCAGTGTATTGAGTTGTTTTTCCTTTAGCCTTAAACTCTAGGACAATCATTTGCGTGGAAAAATCCTACGCAAATATCCTATCATAAATAAAGCCGTCCTGCAAGGACGGGGCTTTAGACCCAATTTTTTCGGTAACCTTAATTTAGCAAGTCTCGATCTGATTCGCTGAGAAACCCTGGCAGAAAATCCGGGTTTTTTATTTGTTCCCAGGTGTAAGGAGTGTAAGCGGGAAATGTTTGATATGAGATTAATGTTTCCCGCACAGCCAAGTCAATTCCATCTAGATAAGCTTCTGGGATTGCTTCTTCTAGGTAAGGTTTCAAGCTAGGATTTTTCTGGAGTAACTTATCAATTTTTCTCCGCTGTTCCCGAATGGTTGCTACCCAACTTCTAGACCTTTTGTTAGGTTGATACTCCCATTTCAACAAGTGTCCAAGTAGAACTCCCAAACGGTTGACTAACTCTTGCTGCTGTTGTTTACCCAAAGAGTCTATTTCCTCAATTAAATTTTCGATGTCCAGACAATCTAATTGGTGCTGACGCAATAACTCTACTTGGGTTTGTGTCCAAGCATAAAAGTCGGTTTGGTAAAGGTCGATGAGTGGAAGGTTCATTGTTTCTTCCTGTGATGGCTTGATACCCATTTCATCCTACTGTGGCAAAAAGACGATCGGGATCTGAGTTTTGTCTCAATCTTACTCCGTAAGTAGATCGATCGCATTCAGTGGTACGCTAAAGGATGGCATTGCTAAATGTTAAGACGTTTTCCCTTATTGAGATAGGCGCACGCATGGTAGCCACCACAGAAAAGACAAATACCGGGCGGATTACCCAAATTATTGGTCCCGTTGTAGACGTTGAGTTCTCCAGCGGCAAAATGCCGCAAATTTACAACGCCTTGAAAATCGAAGGCAAGAACGAAGCTGGACAAGATGTATCTGTAACCTGCGAAGTACAACAATTGTTGGGCGATAACCAAGTTCGTGCTGTTTCCATGAGTACTACCGACGGATTAATCCGCGGTATGGAAGCAGTAGATACTGGCGCTCCCATCAGTGTACCCGTTGGTGCGGCTACTCTGGGTCGGATTTTCAACGTTTTGGGCGAAACAGTAGACAACTTAGGCCCTGTAAATACTACAGAAACCTCTCCTATTCACCGCGAAGCACCCAAGCTGGTTGACTTAGAAACCTCTCCTTCAGTTTTTGAAACTGGCATCAAAGTTGTAGACCTGTTGGCACCTTATCGTCGGGGTGGCAAAATTGGTTTGTTCGGTGGTGCGGGTGTGGGCAAAACCGTAATTATTCAAGAACTGATTAACAACATCGCTAAAGCTCATGGTGGTGTGTCAGTATTTGGTGGTGTGGGCGAACGCACCCGTGAAGGTAACGACCTTTACAATGAATTCAAAGAATCTGGAGTTATTAACGAAGAAAATATCGCTGATTCTAAAGTAGCTCTAGTTTACGGTCAGATGAACGAGCCACCTGGAGCGAGAATGCGGGTGGGCTTAAGTGCTCTGACAATGGCTGAATACTTCCGGGATGTGAACAAGCAAGACGTACTTCTGTTCATTGATAATATCTTCCGGTTTGTACAAGCTGGTTCGGAAGTGTCGGCGCTGTTAGGTCGGATGCCTTCTGCGGTAGGATATCAGCCCACTCTGGCGACAGAAATGGGTGAGTTGCAAGAACGGATTACTTCCACTAAGGAAGGTTCGATTACTTCGATTCAAGCAGTTTACGTACCAGCAGATGACTTGACTGACCCGGCACCTGCAACTACTTTTGCTCACTTGGATGCGACTACAGTATTATCTCGTGGTTTGGCATCTAAGGGAATTTATCCAGCGGTAGATCCTCTGGATTCTACTTCTACGATGTTACAACCCAGTGTTGTGGGTGAAGAGCATTACAAAACTGCTCGTGCTGTGCAATCTACTCTGCAACGTTACAAAGAGTTGCAAGATATTATTGCGATTCTCGGTTTAGATGAGTTGTCGGAAGATGACCGTTTGACTGTAGCACGGGCACGGAAGATTGAGCGTTTCTTGTCTCAACCTTTCTTTGTGGCAGAAGTGTTTACTGGTTCTCCAGGTAAGTATGTGAAGTTGGAAGATACGATTAAGGGTTTCCAACGCATTCTTTCTGGTGAGTTGGATGAGTTGCCGGAACAAGCTTTTTACATGGTTGGTACCATTGAAGAAGCGATCGCTAAAGGCGAAAAACTCAAAGCTAAGTAATTAGGATTTAGGGCAGGGAAAAATTATCTCTGCCCTGATAATCAAAATCGCAAATCGAAAATCTAAAATCGCAAATCGAAATGACTTTAACAGTTCGTGTGATTGCACCAGATAAAACTGTCTGGGATTCTACTGCGGAAGAAATTATTCTGCCCAGCACTACGGGACAATTAGGTATTTTAAGTGGTCACGCACCACTTTTGACGGCCTTGGATACTGGAGTTATGCGAGTTCGCCCGGATAAAAACTGGGTAGCGATCGCTTTAATGGGTGGTTTTGCTGAAGTCGAAAACGATCTAGTAACGATTTTGGTTAATGGTGCAGAACGCAGCGATTCTATTGATATGGAAAAAGCTCGTACTGATTACACCAAAGCGCAAGAACGCTTTAACCAAGTGCAAAACAGCGAAAATCGCCAGGAAAAAATTCAAGCTACCCAAGCTTTAAAAAGAGCTCGTGCTCGTTTTCAAGCTGCTGGTGGCATGGTGCAAGTGTGAACTACCCCAACAACCTAACGGTATAGTTGGGGCTTCTAGTTTCACAGGGGAGTGCCTGAGAACGGATTTGCGTCCGGTCTTTGGTCTTACCTCCCCTCCACTAGCAGAGGCAGCTGTTCCATCTGCCTTTATTATTCTGATGTTAAATTTAACTGGTGGCTAAAGTTTCACCTTAAGAGCACTGAAGGATCTGTTCCTTCAGTGCTTTAAATTAATTTTACATTTGTTATTTAAACGCTAGGTAGATATCAAGATTTAGTAAAATCCGTGCATATACTGACCCAAAATATCTCTATCTTTGGTATTAAAAATAATAGTTATTTGATTAGTCAGAACGCTTAAATCCGATAATTAATCAAAAAAAATTGTAATATGATTGATTTTACCGTGGCGATTCCCACTTATAATGGAGCCGCCAGATTACCAGCAGTTTTAAGCCGACTGCAAAAACAGGTAAACACGGAAGGCTTGTCTTGGGAAATTATTGTTGTTGACAATAACAGCCAAGATAATACTGCTAAACTGGTGCAAGAGTATCAAACAATTTGGTCGTCAGCTTATCCATTAAAATATGTATGTGAAACTCAACAAGGAGCCGCATTTGCCAGAAATAGAGCAGTGCAAGAAGCTAGCGGCAGATTTGTTGGTTTTTTAGATGATGATAATTTGCCGGAGTCTGATTGGGTAGTAAGTGCTTACGAGTTCGGAAAAACGCATCCAAATGTGGGTGCTTATGGTAGTCAAGTAAAGGGTAAATTTGAAGTAGAACCACCGAAAAACTTTGCCAAAATAGCTGGTTTTTTTGCGATTACTAATCGAGGAAATCGGGCGCATCGCTACGAAATGCGGCAGAAGTTGCTCCCAGCAGGTGCGGGTTTAGTAGTTCGCAAACAAGCTTGGTGGGAAAATGTTCCTAATAGTTTATTTCTCAATCATAAAGGAAAAGAGGTAGGATTAGCTAGCGAAGATTTAGAGGCTGTACTGTATATTCAAAAAGCGGGTTGGGAAATTTGGTATAACCCAAAAATGGTAATTTATCATGATATTCCGAGTTGGCGATTGTCAAAAGATTATCTGATATCGGTAGCTCGTTGTGTTGGTTTGAGTCGCCATCATTTGCGAATGATGAGGTTAGAAGATTGGCAAAAACCTTTGTTAATTCCTGCGTATTTTGTCAATGATTTCCGTCGTTTGGTAGTATGCTGGCTGAAGAATAGTAGGGCGATGAAAGAGGATGCGATCGCAGCTTGCGAATTTGAGTTATTACGGTGCAGCTTAATTAGTCCTTTCTTCCTCTGGAAAAAGCAGTATTTAAGCTCTAAAAATACAGCTAATGTCACTGAAAAAAACCTGGCTGAATTGCAATTAAAAAAGCAAGTATCTTTAAAAACCAGATAATTTACTTCTATGGATTTTACAATAGTCATTCCCACTTATAATGGAGCCAATCGTTTACCTCTGGTTTTAGATCGACTGCGCCAACAAAGGAATACGGAACATTTAAATTGGGAAATTATCGTTATTGATAATAACAGTAAAGATAAGACAAAAGAAGTTTTTCAAGAGTATCAAGAAAACTGGAACGATAAAATTACATTAAGATATTCTTTTGCGGCAGAACAAGGTTTAGCTTTTGCTAGATGGGAAGGTATTTTAGCAGCAAGGGGCGAATTAATTGGATTTTTGGATGATGATATTTTACCGGATAATCACTGGGTAGCGGCAGCTTATTCCTTTGGCAAAGAACATCCTCAAGCAGGTGCTTTCGGTGGTCAAATACGTGGTAATTTTGCAGTGAAACCGCCGGAAAATTTTTCCCAAATTCAATCTTTTTTCGCAATTAGAGAAAGGGGTGAACAACTGCATCTTTACGATCCTGATAATTTAAGTTTACCTCCTGGTGCGGCATTAGTTGTTCGCAAACAAGCATGGTGTGAATGTGTTCCCCAGCGCAGTATGCTCATTGGGAGAGTGGGGGGGAAGATGTTAGCAGGTGAAGATTTTGAAGTATTGCTATATATGCACAAAGCTGGCTGGGAAATTTGGTATAATCCAGCCATGCACGCCGATCATCAAATTCCTGAAAGGCGATTAGAAAAAGATTATTTACTGTCTCTGATTCGGGGTTGTGGTTTAACTATTTGCCATTTACGAATGATTAATGCTAAAAAATGGCAAAAACCAGTGATAATGGGGAAAATTATCCTGGGTGGTCTGCGTCGCTACTTACAGCATTGGTTAAAGTATGGGACACAAGTTCAAACTGATGCGATCGCAGCTGGCGAACGGGAGTTTTATTTGAGTAGTTTAGTTAGTCCTTTTTTCTTTATTAAAACTTCCTTAGATGCCAAATTTGTTGAGGTTTTTGGTAAAAAATCGTAGCCAGGAAGTTGGATTTATGGAAACAAACCCAACTGCCAAACGACTAATTATTTACCAATACTTTTTTCGTAAAAGAGGCGATCGGTTTTCCGTCTACATTAGGCAGCGTCACTCCTAATAAAGAAGCAATTGTCGGGGCAAAATCCATCACGGAAATTGCATCTTCTACCTGACCTGGTTCAATTGAAGGCCCCATTGCAAACACAATTCCTTCTGCTTTATGATCTCCGGTACGAACACCGGGAAAACTTTTTTCCAGAGTGCCAATTTTGGGAGAATAAACTTTAGTAATTGGTGCTTCCCTGTTCCATTCAATCATCAAATCTGGGAGATGGTCTAAATATTTTCCTTGATAAAAGTCTGCGGTTCGGATTACCCTAGAAACTAATGGTTTACCAGTATCGACATTAACAATAGCCAGCAAATCTTCGGTTAATTGTTGGCAGAAAGCTTCGTACTCTGCGCCTGGGTTAATTTTACCATTTGGTTCCCGATCGACCAAATTAATCCGAATTCCTCCGTAGGTATCGTTATTAGGAATTGTAAAACATTTACGATTGCTATTATCTGGTTCTTGCAAAGCTATCCGAATTGGTTTATCACTCTTCCAAAAGCGATTTCGTAAAGGTTTCCAGATGTAATTACGGAGAGGTTGCAAAACCTGTCGTAAAATAGGTGTTTCTTCCCAAGAAGAATTGATGACTTTAGATATTTGAATGCCTACGGTAGGAGTTTTGACATTTTCTAGACGGCAAAGAATGTCATCTAACATAAATGTACCGTCATAATGTGGCCCCATGCCATGACTAGCGAGAACAAAAACGGTGGTTTCTTCTCCTACTTCTTGTAACAGTCTACCTACAGCGGCATCAAGGGCAATATATACATCTTTAATCGGATCGCCAACTGCATCTGCGATCGCTCGATCGGATTTGGGGTGAGTCGGATCGTGAAGACTCCAACATTGATGTCCGACACAATGACTTTCACTAAAAACTGTCAGAAATAAATCCCATTCTCCTTGATTTAAAAAGTCACGAGAAAGTAATTCTTTTGTTTGAGATCTGCTGATTAAATCATCGCGAAAATGTTGGTATCCTTCGACATTCCGAGACAATCGATTACAATATCCTATCGGATCTTTACCATATTTTGCTTCTATTTCTGGGGCTAGCGATCGCGGCCAAGTATACAGTCGATCGATAATATCTGGGTCATGAGTTAGCCAGTCAACTACCTGGATACCATTGACATTTTCTGTCGGAGGAGTTCTAGGAAGATCGATAATTGCAACTTTCCTACCTGCACGACTCAAAGTATCCCAAAACATTTCTCCTTTCAAGTCAAATACACTATAATTAGTAGTGATATAAGTACCGGGATTTATTTGACTATAGCAGTAGCAACCATGTTTGGCAGCGTCAACTGCGGTGGCAAAAGAAGGCCAAATCGCACCAACATAAAGTCCGATTGGATTGTTAGTAATTCCCCAAGCTGCTTTGCCAAACAGCGATTTAAAAGTAGGAAGTAAGCCTTCATTAGCCCACTGAGTAATCAAATCTTTGTCTGCTGCATCCAGACCGATGAACAGTATTTTGGTTTTTTCATTCATAAAATATTCCCTACTGAATAAGCAATTTTTATAATTCCAGCTTATTCAGTACTAGATTACTCTTTAGTTCAGAGATTGCCAAGGTTTTATTGAAGTTTTGTTAACAGCTTGGTTAGCTCTTGATTTAAAATTTCATAACCTTTACTATTCAGGTGTAAGGTGTCTCGGTAGTAATTATTTTTCCGATATTTTTCTAATATTGCATAGCTATCGAATATCGATAATTCTGGTTTGGCGATCGGGAAATAGCGGAATAGTTTTTAAATCATTAATCCCAACTTGAACAATAATAATTTGCGGACGCAAAGGTAAAACTTGCTTTGCCAAACGTCCCAAAACGTAAAAACCTTTGATTTCACTCGGAAAAGTCCATTCCTCGGCTCGTGAATCGCCAAAAAAAACTACTTTTGTTTGAGAATTATTACTCAAATCAACTGATTGGGATTTGTCTGAAAAACGTTGCCAACCTAAAGGATCTAAGCGAGTTTGATTTAAGAGTAAATAAAAATGTCTTGCTGCAATAAATAAAATTACGTTAAGCACCACAGAAGTGAGCAAAGCAGTTATAGATAAGATTAAAGTTAAACGAATAAGTTGCGATGATTTGGGCATCATAACATTTTGGTTTGATTACAGATATACTATACTGCAACAAAGGTAATGGCTAATTGAGAATCAAGGCGATGGAAACTACGACAGAACAAAATGTCACTGCACAACCGCGGACTTTATTTAGTATTTCCGCAGATATTGATGAGCTATCTACTTTACTCGATGAAGTAGAAGGAGACGATGTTGAGAGTGCTAAATTAATTGGGGAATGGCTGGAGAGATTGGGAGAAGAACGCGATCGCAAACTCGATAATTATGCTGCTTTAATTTCCGAATTACAAGCTAGAGCCGCTGTTCGTAAAGCCGAAGCCAAAAGATTAGCCGAATTAGCCGCCAGCGACGAAAAAAAAGCCGAAATGCTCAAAGAAAGACTCAAATGGTTTTTTGAAATCCACAAGTTAAAAACTGTAGAAACTGTACGTTATAAATTATCTTTAACCAAAAGTGGTGGTAAACCACCTTTAATTTTAGATGATGGGATTTCTCCCACAGATTTACCAGAAAAATTTCAAAAATCCCATGTAGAAGCTGATAAAACGGCAATTAGAGCCGCTTTAGAAGCTGGAGAAGAGTTAAATTTTGCTTATTTAGGCGATCGTAGTTCTAGTATCAGAATCCGCTAACTTACTAATACTTTTTCATCTCCTGCTGTCCAACAGAAAACTGTTTATCCTGCATATAACATGAAGTTGGATCGTTTTCCACTTCTTTTTGTACTCCTTTTTTTAAAGGAGTGGAAACTTTTAGTGGATCTGTTTGTACTGCTATTAATGCCTGACGCACAGCTGTAGTAATTTGCCCTTTGAGTTTAGTTTTTGCCCTTACTTGTTGCCAATGCCAACCCTCTTCACTAGTAGCATATAAGGCGGGCAATCGATTCAAGGCATAAGCTATAACTTGTATGGGATCGATATATTTGAGGATCTTTGGTGGTAATTGCCGTAACTGATACTCTACTTCCTGTACTACCATTGGTTCAATGGCATTACGATAAATTACGCTTTTATTGGTGATGGTTTTCATAGGGAAACACTTAATTAAAAAAAGGCTCTACAGAGTAACGCAAGAGTTTGCTCTTCAATCAAATTTTACGCAACTCACACCCTGACACCCTAGACAATATTAACCTCTGAATTTTAAAATTCACGGGATTTTTTCGACTGTGCAATTCTTGCCCAGACTCTATCGTGTTGAATCCTACCTAATTTTTCCCATAGTAGTCAATTCTCTAGCAACAAATTTTATATTAATTATTATGTAGATAAAGAGTAGTCAAAAAAACAGTTTTTAATGTCAAGTAAATTTTTCACAAGAATTGTTGCAAAAATCCTTTGCCCATTGTCATCTCACAGTCAATATTTTGGCGATCGAGAATAGTTACTTACTGCGATTTCGGGAATTAATCTCCAAATTGCCACGTATTTTCAAGGGAGTTGTCACCTTCAAAGGATCTTTTTGTACAGCAGCCAATCCCTGACGTACTGCCATAATAATCCGGTCTTTAAGTTCAGTTTTTGCTTTTAGCTGCTGCTTACGCCAACCTTCTTCACTAGTAGCATAAAGTGAAGGCAAACGATTTAGTGCATAAGCAATTACTTGGGCTGGATTGATGTATTTAGCGAGATGAGGTGGAAATTTCTCTATTTGCCGTTCTACCTCTTCGATGACGATCGCTTCCAAAACATTAACGTAACTTAATGTTTGGTTCCGTGACATTGAGGAGACTGTTCTCCTCCCGAAGGGATTTTCAGGCTGAGGAGATACTGATTTATAATCCTCTGGGTTGAGTGCAGCCATACCGTCATAATTCTCCAACTAACTCAATAACCGTGTTTTCACTTAAGCGATACTTAAGTATGATTTTGATCTTAGCTTATGGTTTTTATTTTTCCCCGTAATTTTGCTGATAAATTTCCCTGTTAGCTTGATAAAATTTTCATGTTGCTATCCAGAGCAAAATTCCTCTAGTTGGCTGGAAATACTTGCCTGTAGATGTTGGTACTTACGGATACGAGAATTGTTGAGAAAAGTGTCATCAGCAAATTGGATGAAAAACTAATTGCCTGAAAAGCCTGTGGTGGTTTCTGTAGGGAACCCAGTTTTAGGTGTTTACCCAGTAGGTTTCCAGTTTTGTGTGGATATATTCTATATTTTGGGCTTTAATTGGCAGTGGATGTAGTGAACAACAGCGAAATACAACTAGCAATAAATGTTATTTTATAGCCAATTGGCAAGAGGTTAGAAGCTAATGGCGCAATTGGAAAACCAAAGGCAAACTCAGGGTGAAGGCAACCCGCAAACCGCAGAGGAATCACTAAAGCTTTTGACAGAGCAACTGCAAAACATTCAACAAGGTTTAGTAGAGCAGTTGCGGCGAGATGTCAACCAGCTAGAAAGTGAGAAATCTCGCTTAAATACTGAGATTGAGCAAATGCGATCGCAGTATCAACAGCTACAATCCGAACAGCAGACAGCCGAGCAAAGAGTCTGGACACAACAGCTGGCACAGATATTGGCTACCCAGCTGCAAGAAGAGTTAAGACAACAACAACTCAACCTTCTAGCAGCAAATGCTTCTGAGTCCAGTAGTGGAGACGAAAACTCTTACGAGTTACTTGCGGCCTTAAACTCCACGCTGAATTCTACTTTAAGGGCATTACAACAGGACATCAACAGTTATCAAAGTAACTTCTCCCAACAGCTAGGTCGGATGCAAAGCCTAGAACAGCAAGGGGAAGCTATTTTAGAAGCCTTAGTAACTCGTCTGCGGCTACAACTTCAGGAAACTTACCGACCAGAGAGAACTTCTTCTGTACCCAGAATCACACCGGGTCGTCGTCCGGCGACTTTGCCCGGTCGTAGTAGCCAGCAGCCACCCGCAGTCGGTCTAGCACCAACTGCCCCAGCGACTCCGACCGCACCATCTCCCCAAACAGCAAATTTTAAATTAGGGGTGATTTTAGTTTTAATTTCTTCTTTGATGTTTTCCTTACAAAACATCGTTGTCAGGGTGTTATTAAGGGAGCGAAATATCTTTGGCATATTTAAAGAAGTTGGGGGGTTTATTACTCCTAGCCCTGGTAACTCTTTATTAATTTTGTTGTTGCGAATGCTCCTAGTTGCACCTTTAATGGCTTTTGTTGTCGCGCCATTGTTTTACAACAACACTTGGCGAGATATCAAGCATTTAGGGCAGAAAAGTCAGTTTAGTAGACTGTTAAGCGTAATTGGGAGTGGTTTTTGTCTGTTCCTATCCCAATTTTTTATCTATATTGCTTTAGGAAACATTCCCACCGGGGTAGCAACAACTATTTTCTTTGTTTATCCGACAGTTACGATTTTGTTGTCTTGGTTAATCTTCCGGGATAAACCGACATTTTTACTGGTTTTAGCCACAGTTTCTATTTACATCGGTGGTTTCTTAACTATTCCCAGCTTCACCAGCGGGGCGAAGGGAAATGTGAATTTGGGAGTCACAACCGCGATTTTATCTGGTATAGCTTTTGCGGTGTATGTAGTGCTGATTAAAGTCAGTCGGATGCACCCAATTCCCTTTAGTGTGGTTAACTTTAGCACAATTTTGTTTTTGTCTGCGATCGTCCTACCCTTTTTCGGATATCAAGTTAAGCCGGAGATGTGGCCTAGCTTATTAATTGGGACCTTAGTGTTAGCTACTACTACCCTTGGTGGTTATCTCCTAAACAACTTTGGTGTCCCCTTAATTGGTCCACCTTTAGCTTCCGTGGTTAGTGCTAGTGGCCCAGCTTTAACTACCATGTTAGCTTTCTTGATTATCCAAGAAAACTTGCAACTTTACCAAATTCTTGGTGTGGTATTAGTAACAGTTTGGGTCATTGGAATTAGCGCCCAAAATTTGAAACCAAAAACTCCCCCAAGTCAGCCTGCTGCTAGTAAGTAAGTTGCGGAAAACTTGGACTTTATAGTATTAAGGACTGAGTGTTAATTCACCCAGTCCTTAACTTTAGAAATGTGGATTGGTTAATTTTCCCTAGACAGCAGGGGATGGGCTACCTACATCTACCCCCATCAACTACTACATCTCTTTACTAGCAAGAATTACAGCCAAAACTAATCCGGGGAATTTTAGCCTGTTTACTCAATGGCGATAGTCAAAGGATAGTCACAACTCAACCTGCCTCAAACGTTTGCCTGAAGCAAGTTTTCTCTTCATCTGATTACTAGAATAGTACAAATGAATTTATTTGCCAAGGCTAAAATTCGGGAACCATTAAATCTCTTTTCCTCCCCGCATAATGTTTATAAATTACTTCCGGCGAATTTCCCACTAAACGAGCCACGTCTTTCACGTCTAACCCATTCTCTAATGCTAAAGTAATGAAAGTGTGACGGGTTTGATATTGAGGTCGATAACGCTCAATTTTTCCCTCATCCGCTAAACCTTGCACAATCCCTATATATCTTTTACCCTTATTCACCGAACCTTTCCAAACAAAAGCATGAAATGTATGGGAATTAATCTCTTTTCCTGAAACTGAAGGAAAAACTAAATCCTCACTCTTGTAATTCTCAGGACGGATACTTAACAATAAAGATTGCATTGACTTATTACAAGGAAAATCACGCCTTTCCTCTGTCTTTAAACCTTTACGAATTTTTTGGCTGGAAATACTGACAACTGCTTCGGAAAAAGTAATCTTGGAACAATCACTATTAATATGTTTCCATTTCAAGGCTACAGCTTCCGAAGTTCGGCAACCTGTCATGAATAAAAATCGCACAAAATTAGTATAATGATGATAAATTGGGTGTTCCCGGAAAGTATTGATAATTATATCCCTTTCCTGGGCAGTAAACGGATCGATATCAATCCCGTCAGCACTATTTCTCGGACTTTTAATTTCTTGCGCCATACCCTGAAAAGGATTACTCTCTATTAATTCAGACTTTACAGCCCAATTACAACAAGCATTAATTTGCATTAAAATCCTTTTGGCAGTATAAGGACTGTTTTTACTTACTAAATAATCCCGGATTTCAGTACTATCCTTTAACAACTTTGTCGGTAACTTATTAATATGAGATGCAACTCGGTTAAAATTGAGCCTTAAAGTAGTTTCCTCTACCTGCGTTGATTTAAATTCGGTGTACTTCTCCCACAACTCATTTAAATTCAGAGGTACTATGAAATTTTCGGAAGGCTTTGCTAAACTTAGGTGAGACTGAGGACGGTATTTTACTAAGGTTGGATCGAAATTTCCTGTGGCAATATCTTCTTCGATCGCCCAAGCTTTAGATTGTACCCTTTTCCAATTCTCTGGTGTATCCTCTAATCCAGTAGAAATGTACTTCTGTTTACCACCAAAGATTTGCCTCGGTAGCCTTAGTCTCAGCTTACCTCGAAACTTTTCTACTCCGACTGTACCTTTGGGAGCCTTTGTCTGTTTATTTTTTGCGGGCATCTCTGTTTGTTACTATTACCATCCATCCAGTTTAAAGGATAAACTCTAAAACTCTTACTGGGAACGGAGAGGGAGGGATTCGAACCCTCGTTGAAGTTGCCCCCAAACAGCATTTCCAGTGCTGCGCCTTCAACCACTCGGCCACCTCTCCAAGGCTGTGCTTTGGTTTTTTTTCGCACCGAATTCACAAGCTTGTCTATCTTAGCATAAATTACTCAAGAGTCTATAATTGCGATCGGTTTTTTTAGAAAAATAATTCTGCTCCCCAGACCAAATGTAGCGAGAGCCCCTGGCTCAATTTAAGATATATGATGTTGCTCAAATGTTTGTAATGTCTCGCTTATATAAAATTCGGATTCACGATCGCCAAAAGAATACCTATCATACCATCGAAGTCCCAGACGATCGCTACATCCTCCACAGCGCCGAAAACCAAGCTGTCGAACTACCATTCTCCTGTCGCAACGGCGCTTGTACCACCTGCGCGGTACGAGTGATTTCTGGCGACATCTATCAACCCGAAGCAATGGGACTATCCCTAGAATTACAAAAACAAGGTTACGCTCTCCTCTGTGTGAGTTACGCTCGCTCAGACTTAGAAGTGGAAACGCAAGATGAAGACGAAGTTTACGAACTCCAGTTTGGTCGCTATTTTGGCAAAGGTAAAGTTAAAGTCGGTTTGCCTTTGGATGAAGACTAAAATTACTCTCTTCCTGAGCTTGGTGACTGTTTTCTGTTTCATACTCTTGGGGGGATGTCAGTCTACTAGTACTCCCCAAGGAGTTATCTTGTCAGTAGAACGAGTTATTAACGGACAAACCTTAGAAGTAAAACTAACTGACTCAAATGTAAGAGTACAACTGATCGGCGTGTCAGCACCAGACCTACGCCAAAGACCTTGGGGAGAAATCGCTAGAGAAAGATTACAGGAAATGATTGCCGAAAAACCTGTGTTGCTGGAGTCTGACTTGGAACCAAAAGATAAATTCGATCGACAACTAGCTTATGTCTGGCAAGATGGTAAGCTATTAAATGAACAATTGCTCAAAGAAGGTCGGGCTTTATTTCGACCTCGATCGCTTAACCGCAAGTACGACAAACGACTAGAACAAGCTCAAGAATACGCTAGAGTGATGGGATTAGGAATATGGAACCCAGATCAACCCTTGCGTCTACCTCCAGAACAATTTCGGCAACAATACAGGTAATTAATTAACTACCCAAAATTGAGCCTTTCACATCAGGGTGGGAAAAAAGCAAAAATTACTTTCCTGACTAGAATCAGCAGCCCCGCTATCCTAATCAGGAAAGAATAAACTTTTTTGGCTAAACTACTTGCTCATTTTATCCTTTATAGCCGATACTTTTTCTCAAGGCTACATAATATTATTAGTAATTTTCCATACCTAACTTCCTGATTAGATAATGAGTTCACCTACCCCTGAACAGTTACAAACCTTTCTCGATATTGCCACAGAAGCCGCTCTCGCTGCGGGTGCTGTCTTGCAAACTTATTATGGCAACTTAGAAAGCATCGAAGAAAAAGGTCGTCCCGGAGATTTGTTAACCGCCGCTGATAAAGCAGCTGAAGCAGTAATTTTGGAAATTTTACATCGCCACTTTCCCAATCATGCAATTTTAGCAGAAGAATCGGGACAGTTAGGAGAACAAGAAAATAAGTATCTGTGGGCGATCGATCCTTTAGATGGTACCACAAACTTTGCCCACCAATATCCCTTTTTCTCCGCTTCAATTGGACTTTTAATTGACGGAATTCCCCAAGTAGGAGCAATTTTTGATCCCTTTCATAATGAACTATTTCGTGCAGCAAAAGGTTTAGGAGCAACCCGGAACCGTCGGACAATTAAAGTTTCTCAAACAACAGAACTAAGTAAAAGTTTATTAGTTACAGGTTTCGCTTACGATCGTCGTCAGACAAATGACAATAATTATGCCGAATTCTGTCATCTTACCCATCTTACCCAAGGCGTGCGCCGTAGTGGATCGGCATCCCTAGATTTAGCTCATGTAGCTTGTGGACGCTTAGATGGATACTGGGAAAGAGGACTTTCTCCTTGGGATATTACCGCCGGAATAGTTCTAGTAGAAGAAGCAGGAGGCAAAGTAACTGCATACAATGGCAGTCCTTTACAAATAAAATCAGGAAGAATCTTAGCAACAAACGGTTTGATTCACAACAGTCTAAGTACCGAACTTATGCAAGTGCATCCTTTATCAGATTGGGGAAAACACTTAACAACAAATGTTTAATTTACACCGACAAAAATTATCTCAGAGATATTACATCCTTTGATGTTAGGAAGTACACTAGATTTATAGAACGAAATTCTGGAACAGTAAATTATGGCACTTAATATTGAACAAGGATTATTCAAGTTCGACTGTGCAGACCATCACGCAGTTTTAGGCGTACCATTGGATGCTACAGCTAACGAAGTGAGAAAAAGATATCTGAAAATTTCCCGTCGCCTCCATCCAGACAGCTGCACCGCTGACAGCGAAGCCAGCAAACAACAAGCCAGTCAGTTCTTTGCCAAATTAGTTAGTCCAGCATATCAACAACTGTTTAACGATCAAAGTCGCGCCGAACATAACGTATTGTTAACCCGCATGGGAAAACGGTTAGTACAAGAAAGAGAGAAAGTAGACCTGCAAAGTGAACTAGCCCAACAGCTATACAAATCCACTAACTTGGAACATGAGTATAAAACAGCATTGCATAAACTAGTTGAAAAACAATATGAATCAATAGACCAAATTCTCCAAAATACAGCCCAAATCAGCGAACTAAATTTAGTGTACTTACTACGTAAGTCTAGCCAAGGTCAAAGTGTCACTAAACCACCAGAAGTGACTAAATTAACAACTCCTAGCGTCACCACACCAGCAAAAACTAACCCCACAGCAGGTAAAGTACCCCCACCACCCCCAACCGGAGAAAAGAAAGCACCTAAAGTGGAAAATTCAGCTATGGAAGCTTACTGCCGTCGTGCTGAAGAATATATCGAAAAGAACTATCCCGCCAAAGCTATCTTAGAATTGCGAGATGCTCTGAAAATGGAGCCGAAAAATAGCCGCATTCATGCTTTAATGGCAATGGCTTACTTAAATCAAGATCAGTCGAAAATGGCAAAAATTCACTTGGAAAGCGCCTTGCAATTTAATCCTCAAGAGCCAACAGCTTTAGAAGTGAAAAAACGCATCGATACGATCGAAAAACGTACTAATTTACGTGCAGCAGCCGGTAAAAAAGCTGAAAGTAAGTCAGGCGGCGGTTTATTTGGATTGTTTGGCGGGAAGAAGAAATAATGGTGTATCAACCACCTGCGGGGGCACGGGATTTATTGCCCCTCGATGTAGCTCAAAAATGTTGGATTGAAAACCGTTTACAGCAGGTTTACCATCGCTGTGGCTATCATCAGATTATTACCTCGACAATTGAGCGGTTGGATACTTTAATGGCAGGTGGTGCGATCGACCGCTCCACCGTCTTACAATTGCAAGCAGGCACAGAAGAAGAAAATTTAGGACTGCGCCCAGAATTAACTGCTAGTATCGCTAGAACCGCAGTTACCCGCATGGCAGGAGTTAGTTATCCCCAGCGACTTTATTACAACGCCAACGTATTTAGAAGGGCAAAAGAAGGTAGCTACAGCGGACAGCAAGAATTCTACCAAGCCGGAGTCGAATTAATTGGCGGTGGTGGATTACTAGCAGATGGCGAAATTTTACTGTTGCTGGCAGAATGTTTGTTTGAGTTGGGGTTAAATGGTTGGCATTTAGTTTTGGGCGAAGCCGGACTAACTCGCAGTTTGCTAGCACCTTTTCCAGGGAAAATTCAGGAGAAAGTCAGAATAGCGATCGCACATCTCGATCGTGTTACCCTAGAAACTCTCCCCCTCGAACCAGAACTTAAAGCACACGCCTTAATGTTACTCGACTTACGGGGAAAACCAGCCGATGTTCTCCAAAAAGTCGCTAACTTACAACTAGACCCGGCTGGAGAAGAAGCACTTAATAATCTTAAATCTTTAATAGACTTACTAGAACAAGGTTTGCCTAACTTAGCTGGAAACACAAACCTTACTTGCCAAGTCACACTCGACTTAAGCTTAATTCAAACTTTTAACTATTACACAGGCATAGTATTTGAAGTCGTCGGCGAAACAGACACCGGAAAAAATATCTTGGGACAAGGAGGACGTTACGACCACCTGTTATCTCTCTACCATCCCCAAGGACATAACGTTCCCGGTATTGGTTTTTGCTTAAACATTGAAGAGTTATACCAAGTTTTACTCCCCACCGCACAGTTACCCCAAGAAACACCAACTAGCGAATGTCTAGTAGTTGCCGAAACACCTTCCGCTTTTCCCGCAGCATTCACTTACGCCCATAGTTTGCGCCAATCAAAAGACTTGGTACAAGTAGAATTAGACTTGGGCGGACGTAACCCAGAACAAATTCGGGAATATGCCCGCTATCGTCGCATCTCCCAAATTGCTTGGGTAAAAGAGTCCGGTTCCCCAGCGATCGAAACACTCTAACCCAAAAAGCATTACAATTCTTAATTGTTAGTTTAACCAAAAAGTGCTAACCAAACTCGTCTGTCGAATTTTACAAGAGAGAGAATGCCACACACAATTGTTACAAATACCTGCGAAGGCGTTGCTGACTGCGTAGACGCTTGTCCCGTAGCTTGCATCCATGAAGGCCCAGGCAAAAACGCCAAAGGCACAGATTGGTATTGGATTGACTTCTCCACCTGCATCGATTGTGGCATCTGCCTACAAGTTTGCCCGGTAGAAGGTGCTATAGTTCCCGAAGAACGCCCAGAACTGCAAAAAACACCTCAATAATCTGCTTCAAAACCTCCTCTTCTTCTTCCTTCGTGTCCTTCGCGTCTTCGTGGTTCCATAAAAAACCTAAAATCGAATGAGTAACCCACTATTAGAAGTAGAAAACGTCTACGCCGGATATGTCAAAGACTTAGACATTCTGCAAGGAGTTAACTTTAAAATTTACCCAGGCGAATTAGTCGCCGTCATCGGTCCTAATGGGGCCGGAAAATCTACCTTAGCTAAAACTATCTTTGGGTTACTGACTCCCCACCAAGGAAAAATTACTTTTAAAGGCGAAAGCATTGGTGGTTTGAAATCAGATCAAATTGTGCAAAGAGGAATGTGTTACGTTCCTCAAATTGCTAACGTTTTTCCCAGTTTAACAGTAGAAGAAAATCTGGAAATGGGGGCTTTTATTCGTAATGACTCCCTGCAACCATTAAAAGATAAAATTTACTTCTCTTTCCCCGTTTTAGCTGAACGTCGTCGCCAACGGGCAGGAACTCTTTCCGGCGGACAAAGGCAAATGTTGGCAATGGGTCGGGCTTTAATGTTACAACCTAGTTTACTATTATTAGATGAACCTTCGGCAGCTTTGTCTCCCATTTTGGTTAATAATGTTTTTCAGCAAATTCGTCAAATTAATAGCGATGGAACTGCGATCGTCCTCGTCGAACAAAATGCTAGAAAAGCTTTGGAAATGTCCGATCGCGGTTATGTCTTGGAGGCAGGTCGCGATCGCTTCACCGGCCCCGGTACCCAACTACTAAACGACCCCAAAGTAGGTGAACTCTATCTCGGTGTTAAACCAATTCATTGAAGTTTTGTTAAATTTTTGGGGCGGCGAATTTTGGTTACAGGGGATACAGTTTTTCCCAGGCGCTAGGTGATACACTTTAAATAATGGGATAGTTATAACTTTTTTATTTTTGTAAATATCCCATTATATAAGAATCAAAACTAAATTAATTATATCAGGAAACAGTCCAAAAGTTAAATCAAATTTGTAAAAAAAATGATTCAAATTTCCCCCGAAGATTTACAAGCGATAAGCAGACACGCCGAAAGAACGTATCCCGAAGAATGTTGCGGAATCGTGTTAGGAAAAATCGGAGAAGAAGGGAAAACAGTCGTGGAAGTCTGGGAAACGGTTAATGCTTGGTCAGAAGAGAAATGGGCAGAGTTTCCGGGGAGTGGAGGAATCAGGAGTAAACAGAGGACATTTGCGATCGCACCACAAGAGATCGTCAAAGCACAAAAGGCAGCACGCGATCGACAAATACAGATTATGGGATTTTACCACTCGCACCCAGACCATCCGGCGATCCCATCGGAAATGGATCGAGCGATCGCTTGGCAAGTATACTCTTATATAATCGTCTCCGTGCCAAAAGGCAAAGCTCATGAAGTGAGAAGTTGGTGTTTAGATGACGCGCATCAGTTTCAGGAAGAGGCAATTCTCACCAACGTTTAAGACAAAGTGTAAAAACCACGAAGACAGGAAGGACAGGAAGGATACTTTTTAGATAAGATCTTAGATCTGCTTTTTGCTGTAAAGATTGCCATGCTCAATCCTAATTTGGATCAAGTCCAATTATCCAAAGAAGAATACGAAAGATACTCCCGCCACCTGATCTTACCGGAGGTAGGGCTAGAAGGGCAAAAACGCCTAAAAGCTGCCAGCGTCCTCTGCATCGGTACAGGTGGACTAGGTTCCCCATTACTGTTGTACCTAGCAGCAGCGGGAATTGGCAGACTGGGAATAGTTGACTTTGATATAGTCGATAGTTCCAACCTACAACGCCAAGTCATTCACGGAACATCCTGGGTAGGAAAACCCAAAATTGAATCCGCCAAAAACCGGATTTTAGAAATTAACCCCAACTGTCAGGTTGATTTATACGAAACTCGCATTAGTGCCGAAAATGCCCTAGATATCGTTGAACCTTACGACATCGTAGTGGATGGAACAGATAATTTCCCCACCCGGTATTTAGTTAACGATGCTTGTGTATTACTCAACAAACCAAACGTTTACGGTTCAATCTTCCGGTTTGAAGGACAAGCTACTGTCTTTAACTATGAAGGTGGCCCAAATTATCGCGATTTGTACCCCGAACCCCCACCGCCAGGAATGGTTCCCTCTTGTGCCGAAGGCGGCGTTTTAGGGATTTTACCCGGAATTATTGGTGTAATTCAAGCCACAGAAACTATCAAAATTATCATCGGCAAAGGGACAACCTTAAATGGAAGATTGTTGCTGTTCAACGCCTTGGAAATGAAATTCCGCGAGTTGAAACTGCGCCCAAATCCGATTCGTCCCGTGATTGAAAAACTCATAGACTACGAACAATTCTGCGGCATTACCCAAGCTAAAGCAGAGGAGGCAAAACAGCAGATGGAAATGTCAGAAATGACAGTCAAAGAGTTAAAGCAACTGCTTGATAGTGGCACTGATGACTTCGTTTTGATTGATGTTCGTAATCCTAATGAATACGATATCGCCAAAATTCCCGGTGCGGTTTTAGTGCCTTTACCAGAAATTGAAAGTGGTCCCGGCGTGGAGAAAGTGAAACAATTACTCAACGGTCATCGCTTAATTGCTCATTGTAAAATGGGTGGGCGATCGGCAAAAGCTTTGGGTATTTTGAAAACAGCCGGAATCGAAGGCACTAACGTTAAAGGCGGCATCACTGCTTGGAGTCGCGAAGTTGATCCTTCCATTCCTGAGTATTAATTGGGGACTGGGGACTGGGGACTGGGGACTGGGGACTGGGGACTGGGGACTGGGGACTAGGAAAGATGTCAGTTTCAAGTTTCCCCCCACCTCCCCACCTCCCCATCTCCCCTTCTCCCCCGAGAAAAAATTTTAAGTTATATGAAAAATTCCCGTTGGTGTTAACTTCTGCGGAAAAGAGGGAATATTAGAAATAGGGGAGACAAGTGACAGTTCTTCTGCTCTGTCTTCCCCCAGGGATGAAATGAATTTTGGATAGCTGAGTATATTAAGAGTCTATATTTTTTGCTTTCTGCTGTAGGAATGCCTCTCTGCCTACAGCAGAATTATTGTTTTTTTGGTTTTTTGTCGATCGCAATTCCCTTTGATTGTACTGATAAAATTAACTGTTTCGCTTTACACTCCCAGAAAGCACTCTGGAAAACTGGTTAAGATGATTTTTATCCCCATTACCCTTATGTTGAGAATCTCTTGAGATCTATAATTTTAATCGAAAAATAAAAAAATCTTTCTCAACTAATTAGTTAATCTTTCTTTAGGTGCAAGTATTCTTATTGTTGTAGCTGCTAGACTTCCTCTTTAGTTAGAGACACAACATTTAATTCTATATCATAAAAAAGCAATTTTGTCAAGTCCATTAAGGCGGAAAATTTTAGATAACATATTATTAGCAACTTTACTAGTATCAACCAAAAGAAAGAAATGCGTAAACATACTTATACCAGAATATCTATTTGTCACGTTACTGGGTAAATACCATGAGGAGCTATGCAAAAATTAGCATTTATGTATAAGTAAACTTACAGAAGAATGTATGGGGATCAATTAAAATCATATCAGAATAAGAGAGTTTACGTAAAGGATCAGCAAACTTTAAATTATCCTAAAGATAGATGGATTCCCTAATTACGGTCTTTTAAACTAAATTAAGTAATCAAATTCTCTGCCGTTCATTGAGTGGTTAGTAAACAAGGAGATGAAGTTGCTCGGATTAATCACATCTTCCTGAAAAAAACAGAAAGAGAAGAAAACTCTTGGTATAACTACACAGTCTCAATAAAAATATGGAGAATTTATTACGATTTTTTGAAAAACTTTAAAAAGCTTAATCTAGGCGGTGAGTTAAGTTATGAAGCGACCAATTCGGAAAATAAATTAGCAGGAATATCACTAAAAATGGTCGGGTTCATTCAATTTCATTTCATCCAGGTTTATCCAGCGATTTAATTAACTAATTTTTTGAAGAGAGGCAAATACAATGAATAGTCGCAGTAATACTTGTCCATTTTGTGGCAGTCCACTGCTGCGCCACGTTCGCCATCAAGGTGTTTATTGGTTTTGCAGCAGTTGCTATCAAGAAGTGCCTTCTCTGACTTCAATGGTGATGCTCCGTCGTGATAAAGTAGGACAGCAGTCGCGTCCGCTCACGGCAGTGGGTTCCTAAAGTTTTGTTAGGTGCGGTACTTTACGGTCAAGAAGACTTACGTTTGGAATCAGTAGCAGATCCCATCCCTGATTCCCAAGAGATCATCATTCAAGTAGGAGTCGCCACAACTTGTGGCACCGACTTGAAAGTATGGCGGAGAGGTGGTCATGCGAAAATGTTGCGACCACCAACTTTATTTGGTCATGAAGCAGCAGGTAAAATTGTTGCGATCGGCAAAGATGTTCGAGGTTGGCAAGTTGGCGATCGCGTAGTCGCCAATAACTCAGCCCCCTGCATGAATTGCTTCTTTTGTCAACGCCAAGAATTTTCCCTCTGTCCAAATTTGACTTGGAATAATGGCACTTTTGCCGAATATTTGAAAATTCCAGCCCAAATTGTTAAACATAATTTATTACCAATTCCCGATGATTTGCCCGATGCTTTGGCATCGATGACTGAACCTCTAGCTTGTGTGTTGCATGGGGTAGCAAGGTCGAATATTAAAAAGGGCGATCGCGTAGTAGTAATTGGAGATGGCGCGATCGGTCTAATGTTCGTCGCAGCGATCGCCCAACAAGGGGAAGATAATTTAATTACCTCTTCCTCCCAGTACCCAGTACCCAGTACCCAGTCCCAAGTTTTCCTCTTCGGTGGCAACGATCGCAGGTTGGAAATCGGCAAAAAATTAGGCGCAACCCAAACATTTAACCATCATCAAATAACCGATATTCCCACAGTAGTTAAAGAACTGACGGAAGGATGGGGTGCAGATGTAGTAATTGAAGCAACGGGAGTTCCGGCAGTTTGGGAAAGTGCGATCGCTTGCGCCCGTCCCGGTGCTACCGTTAACTTATTCGGAGGTTGTCCGCGAGATACCACAATCACAGTTAATACAGAACAACTGCATTACAGCGAACTAACCTTAAAAGGTGTATTTCACAACACACCCAAATATGTCAAAGAAGCACTCGCACTTCTAGCAAGTCGCACCATACCCTTTGAATTACTAATTAGCGAACATCGTCCCTTGAAAGATTTAGAACAGGTGTTTCAAGATATGAAGAATCGCAAGTCGATTAAAGTAGCAATGTTGCCGAATATGCCATCCTAGTGGCAGAGCAAAAATCTATTTTTATCTTGACTATGAAAGCTAAGGGTTTATTAATGTTAGGGTTGGGGATGGCGATCGCTCTTTTTAGCGAAACAGCAAACGCCTTACCAGGGCAAACAACCGCAGAAGTTGCCGCTTGGATCAAAAAAAATCCCACCCTAAGTCCCTATAGCGGACAAACACTCCTAGTACACCGAACCGACACCCCCGCCCAAAGATTCACCTTTGAAGCTTCCGTCTTCGCCCCAGGTTTAGCAACACCATCAGCAGATCCCGGCATAGTTCGCACCGAAAGAATCAACCTCTTTGACATGATTAACGGTGTCAACTTCAACCGTTTACAAGAATCATTACGCAGCATCTACGGTTTAGAGATCTACCAAGACTTTAAACAAGCAAGAGTAATTTACTCTTACCCAAACCCCGCAATGGTACAGCAAGCACGCACCTTAACCTTACCCTTACAAGAAGCACTCAAAGGCGAAATCAGACTAGGATCGCGTTTCGCCTACTGGGTAGAATTTCCCCAACCCCAAGACGGTAAACCAATCATGGGCAAAGTTACCATTCTCCTCAAAAGTGATGTAGACAAATTAGAAGCACAACTCCGCAACCGTTAGGGGCAGAGGGGCAGAGGGGCAGAGGGGCAGAGGGGCAGGGGAGACAAGGGGATAAGGGGATTCTTTAACTCAAAATTCAAAACTCAAAATTCAAAACTCTCCCCACCTCCCCACCTCTGCCTAACTTTGCCAAGTACCGGAAAAGATACCTCTAACGGCGACATCAATCCGGTTTAAATCTTCATTGAGCAAAAAAGGCCACTCTACGCCGTCGCGAAGTCCCTTCTCGTAAAAGTGACGACTCTCGAAACTCAACAAATGCAAGGCATACACCAATTCTTTGTCTAAATTAGGTTCGTCCTTCAAAGCATCGAACACCATTTTTAACGCTAATAATATAGAAGTCACCTGTCCTGGTACTGGTGACTTCCCCTGACTTAGGCGCATCAGAAAATCATCACCATTTCGCTGGGTTTCCAGGGCGGTTCCTTGATTAATCAGGAAATTTCGGGCTGTTTTGTAATCCATTTTCTCGCAATACCTTTCTGACCAAATTTTACCCCCTGAGTGAGAGGGTTTATCCTGATTGGCATTTAAAAATGATTGTAAGTTGGTTGTGAACGCTTCAGCGTTCTAGCACTGAAGTGCTGACAACGAACCAAAAAGAATTTTTTGATTGTGGAACATTCAGCCAAATTAGCAAGTCAAAGAAATCAACATAGATGAATGAAATAGTTACTGGTGTATTTCTCATGAAATTTAAATTATTGACGCAAATTTTTCTATCTACTCTCGCTTTATCTGGTACTTTTGCTATGACAAATCCGGTAAAAGCTCAACAAACAGTACCAGCAGAAAGATTGCCAGAAGGAAGTGTCGTACCTAATCCACAACCGGAAGATTTAACTACTACTTTTGAATGTGTTACTGAAGGTAGAAATTACGCAACAATTGCTCGCAGAGGAGATAGAGTTACTGCACCTTTGATTCTTTGGAGAACTTTTGAGTTTGGTAGTCAATATACTCCAGAAAATCGTTGTCGCATTGTGTCCGATCGCCTAACCAGAGCAGTTTACGACAATGGCGGACGACTAACTAATTTACAACTAACAACTGGCAGAGTCAATAATTTACCTGTAATTTGTTACACTAATGGTGGGCAATATGGTTGTGATTCGAGAAATTTACTTCTCACTTTAGATAGTCGCAACGCTAGCAATCCTAATGCAGCTTTGGAGAATTTATTAAACTTTGGAGTCAGTGGTTCTGGTGTCCCAGTAGTTTCTTTTGCTCCTTCGCAAGGATTTAATCGTCGTCCATCATCTACGCCAAAACGGATTAGTTTGGAAAGAGTTGTTAATGAAGCTTTTGAAGACAAATATGGCGATGATGAAACGCCTGTTGTTCGCCCACAACCGCCAGTTTCTCGCCCCGAAAATCCGTTTTCTCGTCCTCGTCCAGTAGATAATGGAATTTAATTAGGGTTAATGGGAAACCATAGCTAAATACAGATTTACCTGGAAGGTTTTACGCTTTCCAGGTTGGTGATTTTTTGATATCTTAAAAATGTTCTTTAGGGAATTAAACGATCGTGGTGTGGTTGTTATTTTGGTTGGTTTTTCATCAATCTTTAGCTGGGCGCTTGGGTGCGATCGCTTTTCTCCAAACTCCTTTACCCACAGAAATATTACCTGCTAAAACTCTGTCAGCAGCGCAAAACCTAGCAGTAAATAATGTTTCTGTACCGGAAGTAGCAAGGCAAGTTACTGTGAGAATTTTCTCTAATTCTAGTGCTGGTTCTGGAGTGATTATTAACCGTCAAGGGCAAGTTTACACAGTTCTAACTTGCGATCATGTCCTAAATGAAAAAGATAGTAATAATTATACAGTTTTAACTTCTGATGGTCGAACTTATGCCGCTAAAAAGTTAAATTATCCTCAATTTGGAGACAATGATTTAGCAATAGTGCAGTTTACTAGTCCGCAATCTTACCAAGTAGTAGAAATGGGTAATTCTGATGTTTTAGCAATGGGAGAAACGGTATATGCGGCAGGTTTTCCGAATTGGTATTGGATTAATCCGAAAGCAATAGAAAGCACCCGTGATTGGGGAATGAGAGCTTTTCGTTTAACTAGGGGAAATGTGGAAATGATTTCTGGGCGATCGCTCCCCAGAGGATACCAATTAGGTTACACTAACGAAGTAGAAAATGGTATGAGTGGCGGCCCTGTTTTAGATCGAAATGGGCGATTAATTGGGATTAATGGCAGATTGAAATTTCCTCCTCAAGGCATTACCGTTTACAGATTTGCTGATGGTACAATGCCATCAACGGCAGTTTTTCAAAGAATGGAATCTTTAAGTTGGGCAATTCCCATTGGTACTTTCCGGCGATTATTCAGGTAAAATTTGAGGATAATGGCAAGTAATGTATTTGCCCTTCCCATTCATCTTCATTGCTGCATTCTGCTAAGAGGAGGATGTCTGCTATTGTGCGATCGCTTATCTCATCAACGCTAACCACAAATATTCCCGAAGTTGGTAACTCTTGGGCAATTCTTTGCTCAGCAAATTGAGTAATTGTGGTTACGTCATTAGTCAATAAAATGCGCCCTTCCTGACTCGCCCATTGCAATATTTTAGCATCGTCTATTCCCGCCAGACCAATAGCGTGCAGACAGACAATATCCAATTCTGGTTGACGATTTCGTAACTCTTTAATGATGTGGTAATTAAAGTTTTCGTCAGCGACAAATCGCAGCATATTTTATGATTAACTCCGACGTGCTAAAAGGCGATCGCGCACACCCTGATCGGCAAATTTAGCCTCATTTAATTGACGAATTTCCCTAGCTTGTTGTTGCCGTTCTTCTAAATAAGCATCAACATAAGGGCGATATCGTAAATAAAAAACTATTGTCGCATATACATCAATTAATTGCAAAGATGGATATTGATCGGCAATTTCTGACGCAGTTTTCCCTTGATTAAAAGTAGCAACAATAGTATCAAGAGTGACTCGCGTTCCCTTAACTCGTACTACTCGATCGTCACAAATTTCTAGGGGAACAGGTTCATCCGGGAAGGAAATAGGCATAGTATTTAAATTAGAGGGTTTTGTTTTTAGAGTATACTTGCAGTTAAGGTTATAGCTGTGATTTGACTCACAAGTAACAATTATTATGAAATTACCCAAATATCGCATTGACGATCCGATTTTACCTAGTGAATCAGACATTGATCTAGCACAGGTTAGCAGTGAGATTTTAGCGGAATATTTGCAAGGGAAAGAAAAGGAAAGTGCGATCGCCCTAATCGAAGATGAAAATAATGGTAAAGTTGTGGAAATACCTGCATTAGCAATGCAGCTACTCCTAGAAATTTTAGTACATACAGCGAAGGGAAAACCTGTAAAGATTACACCCTATACGAGGGAATTAGAAATCTATCAAGCAGCAGAAATCCTGGGTGTTTCCGATCGCTATCTTTGGAATTTACTAGATTCAGGAGAAATTCCCTATAAGATAGTGAGAAATACTCGCAGAATGCTTTATGAAGATGTAATTAATTATAAAAAACAAATGCGTGCCGAACAAATGAAAGGAATGGATGAGTTGGTTGCTGAGTCGGAAGCGATCGGTTTGTATGATTGAATATGGTAACAAAGTACAAAATTTTAGCCTTTCTAAGGTTGAGGTATTTCTAAATCTTTGCAAATCTTCCTAGCAAGAACGTCAATAATCTCAGTATGCCTGGGAATAGCAGATGTTTTGCGATTCAATGGGTTATAGTAAACGGTATGTTTTTTACCTTCACGAAGAAACAAGCAGCCGTTTAATTCTAAATATTGAATGAGTTCTCTTCGTTTCACTAAATATTCACCTTGATCTGTTCGCGGATTACATCTCTACCAGAAAGTTCTCTTTCAGCTAGTTCGCGGTTAGATATTAGGATTAATTCTATAGCTTCTTGTAAGCTTTCTCTTGCTTCTTCCAAAGTTTTTTCCTGTACATTGGCACCAGATAACTCTTCAACATAACCAATATACCAATCGTCTACTTTTTCAAAGATTGCAGTAAATGTGTTTGACATTGCCGGATGTTTTGCTAAAGTGCGGAAAGGTAAAGACTTCTTGTGTCGCCAGAATAGAGGATTGGGTAGTGTTGGCACTGTGTTTAGGACTTGTCAACTTCCTATTGTTGCCGAAAAGCATCCTTAAAAATACCGCGTATACGCGGTATTTACAATATTGTAACAGTACTATAATATTAACTGTGTGTCGAATCAACACACAACTGACACCCTAGAGGGTGACAAGTGGTTTCAACAGTTTGTTTGTTAGCTAAACCGATTACGTAAAGTCCTAACTGGTACTTAGGGCGTTGTAAAAAGATATAGCGCTTCCTATAGCGTTATCCGATGAAATATAAAGATAAGCAGCGATTTAGCAGGTTTTTAGTGCTAAACCGCTTATTTTTGTTTGTTGACTTTCTATAGATAAGTCTGTAATTGTAATAATAATTGGTTATTCAGATTATTAATAGTAATTCCCTAAGTACCAGTTAGGAAGCTAAGTAATCTGTTTAGCCAACAAACAAACTTAGCAAAAATTATAAATTATGTCCAAACAAAACATTGTTCCAGAATTAAGCATCTTAGCTGAAAATCTGGAATCAATAGCTAAACAAGCTAAAGCGCTTAAGGAGGAAGTAGAGCAATTTTATAGAATCCCAAATGCTGAAGAAACTGATGAAGAACAAATTAAACTTCTAAAGTTTCTAAGGGGAAAAGCTATCGGCATAGCTAAAAGCCAAAATAAACACACTCCTCGGCACGTCAACCAAATGACTAATAGTGAACTTCAAGAGTGGATTTCTCAAAATTCCTAACTTAATTTGTTCTGTGAGTAAACAATAAATTCAATAGCCAAGTTACATAGATTCCAATACTGCTCGGTTAAGGGTAGGGGCGAAGCATTTGGGCGACAATTTATCGCGTCAAACCCTAGATTTTCTGTCCAAATGCTTCGCCCCTCCATGCCAAAAAATGCTTAACCGAGCAGTATTGGATTCTGACTTGGCTATCTCTAATTATATTTCTAGTAGCAATCTGTCATTAGTTGACTTTGCCTAAACTTAAGTCTGTCACCACATTTCTACTAGCAATCCATCAACTTCCTGAAAATGAGCATCACGAGATACAAGAGTTAATTGGTACTGCATAGCAACCGCAGCAATCCAAATATCATTATCAGGTATAGGTCGCCCTTTCAGTCGTAAAAGATTTCTAATTTGCCCATAGTAATTTGCTGTTGCTGTATCGCACATCAGGACATTATTAGTAGTTACAAACTCCTCTATCCGGGCTAAATTTTCTGTTACTCTTCCAGACTTATAAGCACCATAATAAAGTTCACCTATTACGGTACTTGGAACAAAGATAGCTTCAGCTTCCGCGTAGTATTGCTGAACTGGAGCGTCTCCTTGAAGTAAAGCAATGACAATATTTGTATCTAACAGGAATCTACTACTCATTCACACCAACTTTTCAAATCTGCCTGTCCCCAGTTTTCCTCTGCTGCCTCTAACATAATTTTTGCATCTTCATGGGAAATAGTACCTGCAAATTTCAGCAACTCTTTACCTGGTACACCAACCGGGTTTTTCATCGCTAAAAATCGCGCAAAGTCCAGCACTTGCTGTTGTTGTTCGTCACTCAATTTATTAAGTTGAGCTATAAGTTCTTTTTCTACTAATGGATTAATCATCATTCAATTTCCTCCTTATCAAACTGTAACACCTTCCAATTCTTCATCTGTTAAATCATACAAATCCCGCAATTTTTGCAACTTATCTTTACTTGGTTGCCAAAAACCACGCCCATTTGCTTCTAACATTCTGCCGATAATATTGCGGAAAGCTTCGGGATTTGCCTTGCGTAATTTCTCCGCCATTTCTGCATCTAAAGCATAAGTTTCGGCAGCTTGATCGTAAACCCAATCATCAGTAAAATCAGCAGTACCACCCCAACCAATTAACGCTGTCATCCGTTGGGAAATTTCATAAGCACCACCACTACCTTGATCTGCCATTGCTTCTGCCCATTTGGGATTTAATAATTTTGTGCGGTACTCCATTCGCAGCAAATCTTCTAAATTGCGGGGAGTTGTATCTTTAGAAAAACTTTCGACAAAACTCGCACTAACCTTTTTTCCTCGTTGTTTTTCTGCTGCTTTTTTCAATCCGCCAGTGTTAGCGTAATATTCCTGAATGTCAGTTAAACCATATTCAACGGAATCGATTTGTTGCACAACTCTTTCGGTTGTTTGTAGCAATTGATTGAGGATTTCGGTTCGCGCTTCTCCTTTATCTTTTCTACCAAAACTGAAAGCATTTCGCCCTTGCCAAGTGTTTGCTAATTCATCGCCTGTTTCCCAATTTGAAGCAGTAACTTGGTCATTTACTAAAGAACCATAATCACCCGCAGGATTAGAAAATAAGCGTGCAGTGGCATTTTCTACACCTTGTTTTTGCAATGCTAAAGCGTGTTTGCGAATGAAGTTTTGTTCTTCTGGTTCATCAACATCAGCTGCACGTTGAAACAAATCATCTAACAATTCGATAATATTCACAAAACTATCGCGGAAAATACCGGAAAGATTTGCTAATACATCTATTCTAGGATGTCCGACTTCTGCTAATGGTTTTAATTCGTAACGAACAATGCGCCCAGTACCTTCTTTTATTGGTTCAGCACCTATTAATTCTAAGAGAATTCCTAGAGATTCACCTTTAGTTTTAATGGCATCTAATCCCCACAACATTACCGCTATTGTTTCGGGATATTGTCCGTTTTCTTTGAGGTTTTGGGCGATGATTTTTTGACCTATTTCTCGCCCTCTTTCGTAAGCAGCAGGTGAAGGCATTCTGTAAGGATCTAAAGCATGAATATTTCTGCCAGTTGGCAAAACTCCTGCACCATCTCTTAATAAATCACCACCGGGCGCAGGGGGAATATATTCACCATTTAATCCCCGCAATAAGTTAGTTAATTCATCGGTTGTTTGCATCAACAACTCCCGAATTTGATTCATGTCTGTTGTGGGGACTTCAGTCCTCTCCTCCCCAAAATAAGCATTCAAATAAGCTGTCATTTCCTCTTCGTTCGGCGGTTCTCCTAAAACGTGCAAACCGGAAGAAAAGAGGCGATTTTCCAAAACTTGCAGGTATTCGTAAAGTTTCACCAAATAATGATTAAAAACATCAGCACTAAACATTCTGACGTTTTCAGGGGTGAAGGCAATTCCTAATTTTCTTGCTTCTTCTAATGGGCAATCTGCATCTAAACCTGTATCGACAATCTTTTTACAAATTGCTTCTTTAAGAACGTAATTCTTTTGTGGATCTTCCCGATATTCGGAGATTAAATCGCGCAAATTAACTAGTTCTTTGTACAAACCTGCACGCCCATAAGGGGGAACGTTGTGAGAAATTAGTACGCCGTAACCGCGTCGTTTTGCTAACATTGATTCTGAGGGATTGTTAGCAGCATATATATATAGATGTGGCAGGTTTCCTAAGAGAATATCTGACCAAGAATATCCTGTATTTCCTAATGGCGATCCGGGCAACCATTCTACTGTTCCGTGCATTCCGAAATGTACGATCGCATCCCCCTCAAACTCATTCTGCAACCACTTATAAAAAGCTGCATATTGCGGATGTGGCGTTAAATCTTTCTCAAACATTAACCGCATTGGATCGCCGGAAATCCCTAAAGGTGGTTGCACGCCAATCCAAATATTTCCTAATTGAATTCCGCCAATTTGGTATTCATCTTCATAAGTTTTGATTCCAGTCTCAGTGAGAGATTTCCATTGTTTTTCAATGCGATTTGTTAACAGATATCCCAACCATTTTTCTAAAACGCTAACATGAACTTTATTCGCGTGAATAAATTCTTCCCGACTTACTTTTTCGGTATCTGCTTCCTTCACTAAATTAATTAATTCTTCGCCATCTTCGGGAATTTCTCCCACATTATAACCTTGTTCTTTGAGTGCGTTTAGGAAGTTAATTAAACTCTTGGGGACATTTAACAAAGCAGCGGTTCCTACTGCGCCATATCCGGGCGGAAACCCATATAAAATAATGGCGATTTTCCTTTCTGATGCGGGTTTTTGACGTAACTCAATCCATTTTTTCAACCTTCCGGTGAGGCGTTTTACTCTTTCGGGAATCAGGTAAATATCTTCTCCGACTAAACCGCCAAGGGGTACAGGATCGATCGCCCCATCCAACTCAGGAAGCGCATACAAAACTACACTTTGTAACCCCCCAACACCTTGACGAGTCCAAGAATGAATGTCTTGAATTAACAAAGGTGCTGATACAATATAAGGTACATTCTTCGCAGTTAAAATGCGTTTTGCTACCTCTACTTGTCGTCCCGCTTCCATTGAACCAGCAGGCCCACCAACTAACGGAAACCCAATAGTAGAAACAATAGCATCAACTTCTACTGCTTCCTCTGATAAGGAAAGAGTTTCAATTTTTCCCTGCTTTCTTTGGGCGGTTTCATAAGCAGTTGTCATCCAATCTCTAACCGCAACATGACCTTCGACACCATTAATAAAAATGGGTAATGGTATTAATCCTGCTTTTTCAAATTCACGAATTAATTGGGGAATGTAAGGTTGTTTAGTAATAACGTGCTTGCGATAAAGTAGAATTCCTACTGTTGGGGACTGGGAACTGGGGATTGGGGATTGGGGATTGGGTAAATTTTTTATTTTTTGTTGATACCAATCAATATATTGGCGTGGAGATGTGAAATATCCTTGATAATCTGGGTGTAATAAACCCATGTTTGGGGTTTCTATTGGTGGGGGTATTTCGCCAACTTTTAACCCTAAATATTTTTCTGCCAGCGTCCAGAACATTGAAGAAACATTTTCGGTTCCGCCAGCGTTCCAATAACCGTAAATAATTAACCAGTTGCGTAAATCTTGGACTTTTTGTACTGGGACATATTTTAATAATTTTGGGCCAACTTTCAAAAAGCTGATGTAACCTGCTAGTTTGTCTTCTTCTCTTCCGTTGCTGAATTTGTCTAAAATAAATTTAACTGGTTTGGGCATTCCTTTGGGTTTATCCCCAATTTTGAAAGCGCCAACTTGAGTTAAACTCATTAATTCTAAAGCTGACTCGAAAACTAAGCGAATTGGAATGTTTTTAACTCTTTCTTGTAACCATAAAACTTGGTCATAATCAAATAGCAAACTGCCAAAAAAGACATCTGCCCCTTGTAATGCTGCTTCTACTTTATCGGGTTCTGTGGTTAAGGCGCGATCGCTAAACACCCGAATCTCTAACTCAGGACAGCGTGCAACCGCTAACTCCGCAGCTTGGCGGTATAAATTAGCGTTGAAAGATTCAAACCCAGCAATCAGAACAATGCGTTTCATGACTCAAGCTGAAAAAGTTTTTTCATATCTTCGATCATAAATGGATTGTCCGATTAAAACCAAGGAAGAGTCAGCTACATGGGAAATTACTTCCTGATTAGGAAACAAAGCTCAGAAAGATTGGTAAAACAGGTAAACCTGAGTGAAAACTGCTGTAAGCTGGAAAATTAAGCTTGTAACTACTACGGAAAACTTCCGATTTGCCAAACTTATGAAATCAATGACAGTCATGCAACTTATCAAAATTAGCTTGCCAACAGCGATTGTCGCCTCGCTAGCACTTATTTCTAGTTGTTCTTCAACTAATACCTCCCAGAAAGTAGAAGCTCAAACAGCGCCAACTCCTACTCAAACAGTCTCAGCTACAACTAAATCAACTCCCACTAAAAAACCTGCACCTGCGGCAAAACCTGCTAATTCTAATGTAGTTCCAGAAGTTGCTTTGGCGAATCATTTAAAACAGAAAGGTGCGAAAATGTATAGCACTTTTTGGTGTACAACTTGTAATTGGCAAGAGCGACAATTTGGCACGCAAGCAACTCAAATTATTAAAGCAAGTGTGCGTGTTGAATGTGACCCTCGTGGGAAAAATCCTCAAACAGAACTTTGCGACAGAATTGATATTAGAATGTTACCAACTTGGCAAATTAATGGCAAATTATATGAAGGTGCTATGCCTTTAAAAGAACTGGCTAATATTTCTGGTTATCAGGGTCCTCGTAATTTTAAAACTTCAGGAAATTAGTATATGACACTTAACAAATGGTTTACGGGAAAACTCACTAAACCTAAATTTTCCGGTTGGTTATTATTTGGGTTATTGTTTGGGTTGACAGTTCTGGTAATTTTAGCTGGTCAATTTTTCAGTGAAAATAGTTTACCGGAAACGATCGACAATTTTGTTCTAGGAATAGGCGATCGCTATCAGCAATGGTTTAGCGAACAAAACACCAAGAATCCTGTAATTTTATTCTCTCTCTCCTTTGCTGGCGGTTTAATTGCCAGTATTTCTCCTTGTATTCTCTCCTTACTTCCCATCAATCTCAGCTATATAGGAACTCGTGAAATTAACTCACGCTGGGATGCTTTTACCAAAGCCGGAGCATTTGTTTTAGGTGTAGTAACAATGCTCAGTTTATTTGGGATACTATCTTCTTTTGCCACAATTATTTTACTTAAATATCGGGGTTTTGTCCAGGTAACTGTGGGATTGTTCATTATTTTAATGGCACTCTCACTATTAGGAATTATCCGCTTACCCTTGCCGCAAACTAACTTTAATATTCCTCTTTTTGGAGCTTATGGAGTTGGTTTAACCTTCGCTTTAGTTAGTTCTCCTTGCACTAGTCCGATTATGTTTGCGGTGTTAGCTGCTTCCTCTGCTACGGGTTCACAATGGCAAACAACTTTAGCAATGGTTTTTTATGCGCTCGGTTACACAGCAGTAATTTTCTTCGCCAGTTTGTTCGCAGGTTTAGCTAAACAAACTCGCGGTTTATTGCAATATTCCGAAAAAATTACTCACCTTGGTAGCTTGGCTTTAATATTAATTGCTGCATACTATTTAATTGATGGCATTAGTTGGATTGTTTCCACACTCAAAGTTTAATCAGTTAGTTAGGTTGTGCGATCGCTAAACCAGACAAGATTGCTGCCAAAAGGCAAACAGCAGCAATCTTGTTTCTCCATCTTCTGACTAAAGGAGGAAGAGAACTTCCGCCTGTTGAGAGATAATGGAATATGTAGAAGCTTTTAACTAGCAATAACTATCCCCAAAAATGACATTGAAACACAAAAAAGGAAGTAATCCTGTGCTGCTTTGGTTAATTCCTAGTTTAGAAGCAGATACTTCTTGAAATAGGAGGTTAATATGGGTTTTACTATCAAGCTAGCTAGTCTTTTAGGCTTATGGGCTGTAATAGCAAGTCCGGTTATAGCTCAGATTAATATCCCAAGAATTCCTCGATCTACTCCCTTTCCTCGACCTACAATTTATCCTCGACCAATTCCTCTCTCAGGATCCCCGGATTTAATCATTGAAAATTTTAATGTAGGAACTCCCAGACGATCGGGGCAAAGAATTGAAATTCCGGTTACTGTCACAGTTAAAAATAGAGGACAGGCGAGTGCTAATCGTTTTAAATTAGCAATAGACTATACCGCAGAAGATAGAGAATTTGTTGGTAGTTTTAAAGTTCCCGGAGAGTCGAATATGTGGTATCCCTTTACTGATTCGGAACTTGCTGCTGGTGAATCAAAAACCTTCCGGGGAACCTTTATTTTTAACAATAGGCGCGGTATCTCAAGTACAGATTTAACTGCAAAAGCTGACAGTTGTAGCGGTGATGAATTTATGCCTGGATATTGTCGAGTTCAGGAATCAAGCGAAACGAATAATACCAGAACTGTTTCCGGGATTTCCTTACGATAAAGAGACGGAAACTTTCATTCAAAATATCTGAAAAAAAGAGATTGACTAGGTTAATTTTATCGGGCGATCGCTCCCAAATTTAACAGCAAATTAGCTAGTACCTAGAGTGATTGTTATTTCTAAAGGTTGTGATTGTTCGGGAATGAAAGAAAGCCTTGTTTCGTTGCTCGATCGATCGAATTTACTAACCAACAACCAAGCATCAACTCAAAGTTAATTTGTTTTAAGTATATTAAGGAGGTAATTAACCCTGATTTATAATCACTAATTTTTCAGGAGTAAAATGCAGCAACAGCAATTAGATGCGATCGTCATCGGTAGCGGCATTGGCGGGTTAACCGCAGCCGCTTTACTGGCACGTTACGGCAAAAAAGTCCTAATTTGCGAAAGTCACGCCATAGCGGGTGGCGCAGCCCACAGTTTTACCCGCAAAGGTTTTCATTTTGATTCTGGTCCCTCTTTTTATTGTGGTTTAAATAATCCCAAAAGTCTGAACCCGTTAAGGCAAGTTTTAGCGGTTTTAGGTGAATCTTTGCCCACAATTAGTTACGATCCTTTAGGGCATTATCATTTCCCTGAATTCACTTTTCCGGTTTATAGTAACTCGAAACATTACCGAGAGGAATTAGCGAAAATTACGCCGCAAGGTGCAGTTGAATTAGCTAGATTTGAAAAACGTTTGTTATCTCTCTATACAGCTTTAAAAGACATCCCAACTATAGCTTTAAGGGCAGATTTACAAATGATTCCAGTTTTATTGGTCAAATATTTACCTTCTCTATTAAAACTATTGCCCCAATTAGGAATTATTCAAGGTTCTGTTGGTGAGGTGATGAATCAAGAAATAACAGATCCTTGGGTGAGAAGATTAATTGATTTAGAATGTTTCTTACTTTCGGGGTTAAAAGCTGAAGGAACGATCGCCCCAGAAGTCGCTTTTATGTTGGGAGAAAGAAACCATATCGGAGTTGATTATCCTATTGGTGGAAGTGGGGCAATTATTGATGCTTTAGTCAGAGGTTTAGAACGTTGGGGCGGTCAAGTTAAATTAAATGCTCATGTTGAGCAAATACTTTTAGAATCTGGTAAAGTTTGCGGTGTTAAATTGCGAAATGGGGAGGTTATTAAAGCCGGAATTGTGATTTCTAACGCCACGATTTGGGATACTTACAATAAGTTATTGCGTCCTGAAGATTTACCCGCAGATTATCGGCAAAAATCCTTAGAAACTCCTGCGGTTGGTAGCTTTATGCACTTACATTTAGGGATTAAGGCAGCGGGTTTAGAGAATTTAACTGGGCATCATGTTGTTGTTCGCGATAACGAAAAAGATATTACCGAACCGGGTAATACTTGTATGATTTCGATTCCTTCGGTTTGGGACGCAAATTTAGCCCCAGAGGGACATTATGTGGTTCATGCTTATACTTTGGAACCTTTCGAGAATTGGCAGAGGGATACTCATTATTTAAAAAGGAAAAAAGAGCGATCGCAACCCCTATTCACCGCCTTAGAAAAAATCATTCCCGACTTGCAAGAACGGATTGTTTTAGAACTAATTGGTACACCCCTAACTCACAGCTATTACTTACGCCGATATCAGGGAACTTATGGCCCAGCAATTGCCGCAGGTAAAGGCACATTTCCCGGTTTTAATACTCCGATTCCCGGATTATATCGTGTTGGTGACAGCACTTTACCGGGAATTGGTGTTCCTGCTGTTGCTGCTTCCGGTATATTATGCGCCAATACTTTAGTTTCTCCCCAACAAAATGCCGAATTACTAACGAAAATTTAGCGTTAATTGAAGGTAAAATTTGTAGTTTTCAGTTAACATCTGCGAAAAGATAGATTGTTTTTCTTCCTATTAACAGATCCCAGATTGACAGAAAAAACGTTATCCCAGATAGAGGACTAATTGGAATAAAAATTATGAATTCATTAGGAAACTCTGTATCTGTTTGGATAGATACCACAGAAACTACAAATTTTCCACCTTTAGGGGGTAACATTTCTGTAGATGTCGCTATAGTTGGTGGGGGAATCACTGGGTTAACAGCGGCTTTATTACTAAAGCGTGCAGGTTTAACTGTGGCAGTTTTAGAAGCAGGAAAAATCGGTAGTGGCGTAACTGGATACACCACTGCACATATCACGGAAGCTGCTGACGAACGCTACAAAAGTATGATTTCTTCTTTAGGGGAAAGTGATGCAAAAATAGTAGCGGAATCTAGTCGGGTGGCGATCGAAAAAATTGCCGAATTTGTCAGCCAAGAAGACATTGATTGCGACTTTCAAAGAGTAGACGGATATCTTTACACCGAAAATACGCAAGACATTTCGGAAATCGAACAAGAAGCAGAAGCTACAAAAAAATTAGGTATCAAAACTTCTTTAACTACTGATGTACCTTTACCAATTTCCGTAAAAGCTGGGCTATTATTTCCCAATCAAGCACAGTTTAATTCCCTGCAATATTTACAAGGATTAGCAAAAGCAGTGAACGGCTACGGCAGTTTTGTTTTTGAAGAAACACCTGTAACTAAAATCAACAGTAATCCAGTTAATGATGTTTACACCGAACATGGAACTGTCGCCGCAAAAAATGTAATTATTGCCACTCACACGCCAATTCATGATACCTCCAGTTTGCCAGATTTGTATGCAATGGCTACCAAACTCGCTCCCTATCGTTCTTATGTAATTGGGGTAAAATTGCGTTCTCCAGTACCAGTAGGATTATTTTGGGACACTGATTCACCTTATCATTACACTCGCAGTTACGGAAACATTTTAATTGTCGGAGGTGCAGATCACAAAACCGGAACAGTGGTGAATAATCAGGAAAGTTACGAACAGTTAGAAACTTACGTTAAAGCTCGTTTCGATGTAGAATCGATCGACTATCATTGGTCATCCCAATATTATGAACCCGCAGATGGTTTGCCTTACATTGGTAAAACTGCTGCTAACAGCAACATTTACATCAGTACAGGTTATTCCGGTAACGGCATGACTTTCGGTACTGTTGGCGGAATGTTAATAAGTGATTTAATTTTAGGTCGAAAAAATCCTTGGAGCAAAGTTTACGATCCTAACCGAGCAAATCTTTTAGCTGGCGCACAAAGATTCGTTGCAGAAAATTTAGGTGTCGCCAAACACTTTGTTGCTGATAGGTTTAAATCTGATGTTAAACAAGTTTCCGAAGTGCCAGTAGGAGAAGGAAGAATTGTGGAAATCGACGGTCAGAAATATGCAGTTTACCGCGATGAAACAGGTAATTTGTCTTCTTTATCACCTGTTTGTACTCATGCTGGTTGTATTGTTAACTGGAACAATGCCGAAAAAACCTGGGATTGTCCTTGTCATGGAGGACGTTTTAGTACTACAGGCGAAGTGTTAAATGGCCCACCAATTCATGAGTTAAATAAGCAACCTCTTCCTACCAGTAATGCAACCAAAGGTTGAGTTGGGATTTTAGCATTTTCTACCTGTAGGTTGATAAACCAAAAAGTGGTAATTGTTAACCTGAAGCATAGCTGAAAGTGCAAAATTTTGCATCGGATGGGAGTTTCATCGCTGTGTCCCATTGCTGTACATCGAAGGAGAGCGACGGCAGATGTACGGACGGTGTAAAAGTTTCAAAATTTATAGGGCGACGTGGAGTTTTTGTCGCTTCCTCCACTTAGTTGCTGCTAGGAGGAAATTAAAGTTTCCCTCAGAGCGATTCCTAGCAGCAAACGCGCTATTTGGATTAGTCTGAATTCTAATTATTTCCGAAGTTTCAATATGCAATTCTAATTTTGGGTTGCTGTCAATTTGGGCTGCAAATTTTTGAAGGTTCTCTAGGAGAATATTATGCCAACGAAGGAACAATTACAACCACCTCAACATCAGGAACAACAACCTGGGATTGAGTCAAAAATGACTCCGCAACCTAAATCTGATGATGCTAAATATCAGGGTAGTGGAAAGTTAAGGGATAAGGTAGCTTTAATTACTGGTGGTGATAGTGGAATTGGTCGCGCAGTGGCGATTTTTTTTGCTAAGGAAGGCGCAGATGTGGCGATCGCCTATTTAAATGAACACAACGACGCTAAAGAAACAAAAAGATTAGTAGAACAAGAAGGTCGTAAGTGCATTACTTTAGCTGGTGATGTCGGCGACGAAAGCTTTTGCCAAGCAGCAGTACAAAAGACAGTTGATGAGTTAGGAAAACTCGACATTCTGGTTAATAATGCTGCTGAACAACATCCTCAACCCAGCATAGAAGATATTACTGCTGAACAGTTGGAGCGCACTTTTCGCACCAACATTTTCTCAATGTTTTACCTATCCAAAGCTGCAATCAAACACATGAAAGAAGGCAGCACTATCATTAACACTACTTCCGTTACCGCTTATAAAGGTAATGAAAAATTGCTAGACTATTCCTCTACTAAAGGAGCGATTGTTGCCTTTACGCGATCGCTTTCTCAATCCCTAGCTGAAAAGAAAATTCGCGTTAACGGTGTTGCACCTGGCCCAATTTGGACACCTTTAATTCCCGCTACTTTCCCGGAAGAACAAGTTGCTAGTTTTGGCAAACAAGTACCCATGCAACGTGCTGGACAACCAGAAGAAGTCGCTCCCTGCTACGTCTTTTTAGCATCAGATGACTCTTCTTATATGTCTGGACAAATCTTACATCCCAACGGTGGCGTAGTCGTCAACTCTTAAACTAATTATCAAACTCAATCTCTCTATCCGTAGGGTGCGTTAGCGAAAGCGTAACGCACCATTTATTATAATTAGTTTGTCAGATGCTTCAGACAGGAAAATTTTAGGCAATTTAAACTAGATTAAATATTCTGACGCACCCTACGAAATTATTCAGAAAAAACCCACCACTTATTAAATGGTGGGAAATCAAATTGTTATAAAGAGCGACTAATTACTTCTTCATGGAAGCAGCCATTTTATCTTGAATCTTGCTCTTAGCTGATTTGAATTCAGTAGCTAATTGTTCGCGCTCTTTTTCACTCAGGTTTTTACCAATTGAAGCGAACATTGTACTTTCTTCCTGGCGAATATGATCGCCGATGATATCCATCAACTGTTTAATTTTCTCTTTGAACTGAGAGTTAGAAGGATCGATCGACTTAATTTCATTCAATCTTTTTTCCATTTCTGCTTGTTCATCAAACAGTTCTTGGGTGTCGTCGTTACCGTAGAAAGAGCGAATTTTTGGATAAACTACTTGTTCTTCGGCTTTGGCGTGAGCCAAAAGATCTTTGTACATTTGACCGAATAATTCTTGTAGTTTGGAAACATCCTCAGTTGCACCCATTTCGGTGTAAATTGTATTCACCTTATTGTGATCTAATCTGATTAAATCGCGGATGTCCATGTCTTGTTTATCAGAGTTTTGGGTAACGGCGCTACCAAATACACCTGATAAAGCGGCGACGGCATCTTGTACTCTTCCCCAAAGTCCTTGTTCGGGTTCTTTTCCAGTTAATTCGCGAGTACCAAGAAGCTCAATAATTCCTTTGAGTTGTTCTTGATGAGCGCGATTTTCAAAGTTAACAGCGTTTAAAGGACCGATCGCCATTGCCACATCAGCACCCACAACTTGAGAGCATTTGTGAATTAACAACCCAGCCATTACTTGCTTATGTTTTAAAAGTTCGTGCTGTCCTACTTTCTGAAACAATTTTAAGTCCGATCCAGACATTAATTGCTGAACTTGTTGAGTCATTTTCTTGGTGACATCGCGAGGTTCCGCTTTCACACCATACTGCACCATTGCAGTTTCTATAACTCCCATATTCTTCCGATCGTCAGCTAGCATTTTTTGGAAGCGATCGCGAACATCAGGATCGGAAATTTCGGAAATAAATTTTTGCTCATTAGCAATCAGCAACTTTTGAATTTCTGCCATATCTGCCAATTCCATAGCAATAGCAGAACGTTTTACATCATCTAAACTCTTAACCATGTTGTGTTTCCTTTCTCGTTAATTATGGAACTAGTCCATACCATGAGAATGTCATAGAAGCTCAACTTAATTCATCCTTCTCTCGATTGATCAAAAATGCTAAATAGGGAAAATAAATATCTGAAAATTACTACAAATGACTAATGACAAAACGACAGAAAAATCTAGGGGCTCATAGATTAAGCCGCCTAGATTTAGTTTACTTGTTGTGTAGCTCGATCGAATTATTTCATTGCCGCCATTTGGTCTTGCAATTTGCTCTTAGCAGATTTGAATTCACTTGCCATCCGCTGCTGTTGTTCGTTGCTGAAATTATCCCGAATTTTCGGGAACATTTCATTTTCTTCCTGATTAATGTGATGCTGAGTCATGTCTTTTAACTGCTTAACTTGATCTTTGAAAGCAGGTGAAGCTGGACTCATTGACTTAATTTGATTGAGCATTTTTTCTTGCTCAGCTTGCTCTTGATACAAGTCTTCTGTTTTTTGGTAATAAGGACGTATTGCTGGGTAAACAACTTGTTCTTCCGCCTTAGCGTGGGCGATCAAATCTTTGTAAAGTTGACCAAAGTATTCTTGCGCTTTTTGGGGATCTTTTGCGCCGTCAATTTCCATAAACAAGGTGTTAGCTTTAGCATGATCCATGCGAATAATTTGCTCAATTGTCATATCAGACATCCCAGAATTTTGGGTGAGCACGCTACCAGCAACACCAGAGAAAGCAGCGATCGCATCTTGAACTCGCGCCCAAATACCTTGATCGGGATCTTTTCCAGTCAGTTCCCGCACGCCCAAAATTTCTAAAATACCTTTCAATTGTTCTTGGTGTGCGCGATTTTCAAAATTGATCGTATTTAAAGGAGTAATTGCTGCTTCAATATCAGCACCAACAACTTGTGCTGCTTTATGAACTAACAATCCTTTTGATACTTGAGCGTGTTTCAAAAGTTCATGTTGGGCAAACTTTTCATAAAGAGTTAACTCAGAACCTTGCATCATTTTCTGAGTTTTCTCCACCAGTTCTTGTGTGGTTTTTTTCGGCTCTGCTTTGACACCGTATTGCACAATTACTGTATCTAATACGCCCAGATTTTTCTGGTCATCATTCAGCATATCCCGAACTCGGTTGCATATTTCTTGATCTCCACAAGCATTCAGCAGCATTTGCTCATTGCTGATTATTAAGTTTTGGATAGCTTTCATATCTGCTAATTTAGTAGCAATAGCAGTACGTTTGGTGTCGTCAAGAGTCGATACCATATTGTTCTCCTCTGTGTTTATTCTCTCAAAATTGTCAAACTAACCTATTTTGATCCTGCAATGGCAAGACAGCAATTTCATCTCTCTTTTGACGGAGTTAAAACTAATTAAATTCTCTTTAACCTCTAATCTTGATTAACAATAAATAATTCTAATGTTTTTCAGAACACATCTAATATGTAAATCATCAAAAACTCTAATCTTCGATCGCATTCTACTGAGAGATAGATAAAATCTCTCTATCATCTATTTCGTGAGATAGATACAGTTTTCCCCCTAATCATATAGATTTAAGCTGTAAGATTCGTGATATATACAACTCAAAAAAACTACCCTCAGAAAGTTTTTAACTGAGATATTCTGTCTTGCAAAAGCAACTTCAGATACTCAAATAGCGAAAACCTAAAATTAGGCAAACCAAACAACTTTAGAGAAATATGACACAAACTCCAAATCTTCCTCCACTAATTGAAAGCCATCAATCAGACTATCAAGATACTGGTGTTACGAGTACAGTAGCGATCGCAGGACATCCCCTACATCCGGTAATTGTCACTTTACCAATTGCCTTTTTAGTTGCAGTGCCAGTCTGCGATCTAGTCTATTTATTCACCAAAGATTTGTTTTGGGCAAGAGGTTCTTTTTGGCTAATAGCTGCGGGAATATTAACTGGTTTGCTAGCAGCAGCTACAGGATTAATGGACTTTTTTGGCATCCGAAAAGTCCGCAGTCATAGCGCAGGTTGGGCACACATGATCCTCAACATTGTGGCTTTAACCCTAACAATTGTTAACTTAGGATTGCGCTGGGGAAATTTCGCTGGCTCGATCGTACCCACAGGATTAGTTATTTCGATTATTGTGGCATTATTGCTCGGTCTTTCTGGCTGGTACGGTGGAGAATTGGTATATCGCCACAAAATAGCTGTGATTGGGTATGGCGATCGTAATCAATCATAAAAAATTTTCCAATTCAATCATTAGAATTTGCCTCTCAAAATCCACACCTATCTGAGTGATAAGATATAAATCAGATAGGTTTTTGCTTGTCTAGATTCACTTAGAGAGGTAAAAAATTGACTTATAACAAAAGCAAAATCCGCCGCTTAACTTTAATTTCGCTACTAATTATTACTCCATTAGGTTTACTCACTAAAATTTATAGTGGCCCTGCTCAATTTTGGGTTAACAATTATGCTGGAGATATTTTCTACCAAATTTTTTGGTGTTTAATACTCTTTTTCTTCTTCACCACTCATTCAGCAATCAAACAAATTCCCTTTTGGGTTTTTATATTTACTAGTATAATAGAAATTCTCCAACTGTGGAAACCGCCATTTTTAGAAGGATTCCGCTACACCTTTTTAGGCAGACTGACACTAGGAACCCAATTTGACTGGCAAGACTTTATTTACTACTTAATAGGTAGTTTTCTCGGTTGGTTGTGGTTGCGTCAACTGTGGCAGAAAGGAAACAATAATGAAAAAACAAGTTAAAGTTAAACCAAACTCTAAACAGCAAAACATTCAAGAACAGGCTGATGGTAGCCTAATCGTACATTTAAAATCCCCACCAGTTGACGGTAAAGCCAATGAAGAATTAATTAAACTCTTGGCAAAAAAGTTTAACGTTTCCCAATCTCAAATTACCATTAAATCAGGTCTATCCTCAAGAACCAAGCTAGTAGAAATAGACACCGATTCCTAAAATTATTTTGCTATAATTGTTGTGTGATGCCGATATGTTTTGGTTGTTCTTGGACTCGCTCGATCCAATCTTGAATAGCCGGAAATTCCGCTAAATCAAAACCTCCTTCATCAGCTACATGAGTATAAGCAAACAAAGCAATATCAGCAATAGTATAACGTTCACCAACAAAAAATTTATGTTCAGTTAAATGCCTTTCCATTACTCTTAATGCAGCCTCGCCCCCAGCTTTTTTCTGCTTGAGTGCTTCCCGGTATTCTGCCGCTTTTCCTAAGATAGAAATCCAATATCGAGAAGTAGCAATATAAGGTTCGTGGCTGTACTGTTCAAAAAATAACCATTGCAGCACTTGTGCTTTTTCAAAAGAGTCAGTTGGCAAAAAATTAGTCCCCTCGCTCAAGTAAAACAGGATGGCATTTGATTCTGCTAAAAACTGTCCGGTTTCCGTTTCTAAAACGGGAATTCTTCCATTAGGATTTTTGCTTAAAAAGTCAGGATTTCGGCTTTCCCCTTGCAGAATGTCAATTTCTATTCTTTCAAAAGCAATATCTAATTGATTCAACAAAAGTCGGACTTTGTAGCAGTTGCCGGAAGAGAAAAACTCGTATAATTTATACATAGCAATTACCCAAATTTTATGTGTGGCAGATACAGTTTTACCCAATTAGCTGAAACCATAGCTGACAAGTTTCAAGTTAAAGAAGTTTCTCCCCTTTCTCCCAGATATAACATTGCGCCAACTCAACAAGTAGCAACAATTTTCGTAAATTCAGAAACCTTGGAACGCCAATTTAAAATGTTACGTTGGGGGTTAATTCCCAGTTGGGCGAAAGATGCGAAAATGGGAGCCAAATTAATTAACGCTAGAGCCGAAACAGTTGCCGAAAAACCAGCATTTCGAGCCTCTTTTAAAAAGCGGCGCTGTTTAATTTTAGCTGACGGTTTTTATGAGTGGCACACCGAAAACGGCAAAAAACAACCTTTTTATTTCCGCTTGGAAAATGGCGAACCTTTTGCTTTTGCGGGTTTGTGGTCACATTGGGAAAAAGGGGAGGGTGAACCAGTAGAAACCTGTACAATTATTACCACAGAAGCCAATGAATTAATGAGTTCAATTCACGATCGAATGCCAGTAATCATTGACTCCCAAGACTACGAAAAATGGTTAGATCCAGAAAGGGGAAAAACCGAATTGTTACAACCTTATCCCAGCGAAAAAATGATTTTTTATCCTGTGAGTACGGAGGTGAACAATCCAAAAAACGATCGCCCAGAATGTATCCAACCTATCTAACTTGATGACCGCATTTCCCACAAAATTTATCTTCTGCACTTAGTTGATTACCACACTGCGTACAAAAGCTACCTTTTGCTGGAGTTTCTGTTCCCATCGGCGGCATTTGTAACTCCATATTTCCCATTCGCATTTGCATTCTTGGCGACATTTGCATTTCCATATCACCCATTCGCATCGGTTCCATTGGTTTCATAGGTTCCATTGGTTTCATGGGTGAAATTGGTTGCATCGGTGGCATTGTTGGTGCAGGATTTTTCTCGGTTTGTTGCAGGGGAATATTTTCTGCATTACTCAAAGAAGGAGTTTCATTTAAGCTACTCATTCCACTAGTTTGTAAACGCACAAAATGATTCCCTGATTGAGTTTGAATTTGCAAAACTACGCCAGATGCAGTGCGAAACAAAGCTGGCGGTTGTACCCAAGAACCTGTTGAAAAACTGTTGCTTTGACTTTGTTGTTGTCCTGGAGTACTGCTGAAAAGTGTGACTATAGTTTGCGTTCCCTGATTTTCAACGTAAACTTGTTGCCCACTACCCAGGTTGCCTAAGTAAGTAATCATATTTGCAACCAAAAGACAGACTACTATATAGTGTAAGACAATTTTCCTCATAATTACTTAGGAGAAAATACCTTATTAGTAAAATGAATTTGGTGCGATCGCCTCTCTTCTCCAAAATTATCTACAAGAAATTGCTTTTCTTTACAAAAATATGTTTTTCGCAACAAATAACTAAGAAATTCTTGATTCCTGTGTCAGTTATAGAACTGTCCCAATTTTTAGCAGCAAGTTAGCTGATAAAACCTTGATTTACTGTTAATAAGTTCTGCTTTATTACATCCAGTTAACAAACTGTCACTGCAAATCTATTCATGTCACAAACTAATTACAGGATCTAAATAATAGCAGATTAAGCGAAATTTTCATCATAATTAGAGGAGATATTATGCAACAACCAATTAACAATCAAAAAGATACAACCGCTTGGATTATTCAAGTTTGGCTTTCCTTTATTCTTTCTCTTTCCGCAACCACAATCGGGATAATTTATTTACCAGTTAACAATTGGGTAAAAGGTTATATGGGGATGGGTTTACTATTTTCGATCGGTTCCACATTTACCTTAGCTAAAACCACAAGAGACAATCATGAAGCCACAAAACTAACAGCCAGAATCGATGAAGCCAGAGTAGAAAAAATATTAACAGAACACCACCCACTCAAGTAATCTTAATCTCGTTTGTTGTAGGGACTTTAGTCCTACTCAGCTTAAAGAAAACGACTAAAGTCCGGGAGTAAGCTGTTACGCATTTAAAAGTCATATTGTAGGGTGCGTCAGATTTAGATATTTTCCGTTCTACATAGGCTTTACCGTCTGACGCACCCTACTCGTTAATAATGGGATGATACCCTAAGTCTTAACAACAAACTTAGAAAAAAAATTAACTAGAAACTTTTCTTAAACCTCGTAACCAACGATAGGGATAATAAAAAGGAATTAATAAAGGATGAGGAATTTGGTAACGATGCTGCATATAAGCGCGACTGGGAAATAATGTATCCCAAGCAATATGTAAACGAGTTAGCCAATCTTTTGCACCTGCTAAATCATCAAATAAACGTAAAGCCATTATTTGATTTTGCCAAGAATAGGCTCTAACTTCTGCCCAAGATGGTTTTAAAATAGCTAATTGCGATCGCACTTTTCCCGGAATTTCCACTTTCCATTCATCAGCTATCCGCAACAAAACTTGTTGAACTGATAATACTAAATTGTAAGTTTGTGCCTTCTTAATAACTAAATCCCAATCGATTGCTGTAGGGGAAAAAGCGATCGCCTCAGCAATATCATGGAACCAAAGCAAACTATTTCCCCCATGATGCAACATTAAATGAGCAGATAAATAAACAATTTGCGCCTCATTACCTAAAATCAAAGCCGGAGAACCACTAATTTTAGTTTTTATTGCCGTTTCCCAAAACCAATCAGTTAAAAAAGTCCGTTGATAATAAGCAGGACTAACTAATTTCCAATGCAAATCTAAAACCACATTTATTAATCCCTGCTTCCAATGAATTTCCTCATTGCGAAACTCTTCATTAAACCCAGATTGCATTTCCACACCCGCAAGTTTATAACCCAAATTCGCCACAACTTGTCTAACAATTGCTAAATCTTCCGGTTTAATTAGTAAATCCAAATCTACCATCTGTCTAGCAGCAATATCACCATAAACTTTTTCCGCCAAAGCTGCACCTTTAAGAACAATTACATCTACTCCCACATCAGCCAAACTTTGCAAAACCTTACCCAATTCTCGTAGTAACAAAGTATTGCGGCAAGCATTTTTATAATAGGCATTTCGCCATTCCGTTTGTATATTTTCCGGCAACCAATCTTCATTTCGCAAAATTCGATAAAGCAGCGGAGTCAAAGATTCATTATCTACAAATCTCCTGAAATTATCCCACTCAAAATCAGTATTTATTACTATTTCTCGCGCCACTTGTAAAGCCGTTTTATCCCATCTTCCCCGTAAAATTAAAGTGATTAAAGGCGGAGAACTGATAGCTAAAGAAGTTTTAAGTTCGGCATTTAGATTTTTCATTAATTTTTAATTTACCTGCATTTGAGTTTTCCACGATCGAGCATATCGACATCCAAGAGCTAATAGCTCATCATGACACCCCGATTCGACAATTTCACCATCTGACATAACATGAATGATGTCAGCACGTCTAGCAATAGTAAAGCGATGAGTAATAATAATCGCGGTTCTTCCGTTAGCTAATTGACAAAAACGTTCTAACCAATCTGCTTCCGCCCAAGAATCCATTGCGCTAGTTGGCTCATCTAAAATAATTAAAGGAGCCTGACGGAGAAAAGCCCTTGCTAAAGCAATTCTTTGCCATTCACCACCGCTAAGTTCCACACCACCTGTAAATAATTTACCCAAAAGTGTGTGGTAATTTTCAGGTAAACGATCGATAATTTCTGCTGCTCCCGCAGCTTCAGCAGCATTACTTATTTCTGGCAATTTAGCAATAGCTAACAAGTCACCCAAAGCAATATTTTCAGCAACAGAAGCATTATAATCAACTGGTTTTTGAAATAAAACAGTAATCAATCTTCGTAAGTTTTGAATTGACAGATCGCGGAAGTCAATTCCATCCCAAGTTATTCTTCCTTGTTGCGGATCGTACAAGCGACAAAGCAGTTTTAATAAGGTACTTTTACCCGCACCATTTGCGCCGACAATTGCCACAATCTTTCCCGATGGAATAGTTAAATTAAAATTTTCTAAAGCGGCTTTGTTGCTACCTGGATACCAGAAAGAAAGGTTTTCAAATTTAATTTCTTGGTTTAAGTTTGTGGGTGCTAACTTTGGTGTCGGAGGATCTATTACTTGAGGCGATAAGTCTAAAAACTCGAAAAGATTGCCTAAAAATAGCATATTGCTGTAAACTTGACCTAAGTTTTGCAGCAAGTTTCGCATTAATGTTTGACCTTGGTTAAAAGCTTGGTAAAATAAGGCTAAATCTCCTAAAGTTAGCCGTTTTAGTAATACTTGCCAGAGCATCCAAGTTAAAGCAATGGCGGTAATTAAAAGAGCGATCGCACCAGCACCCAAATTCGCTAAACTTTCATTCTTTGCTAACTTAACTTTTTCCGATCGTAACTTACGCCGTACACTCTGATAAGCAGATTGAAAATAATCGCCTAATTCAAAAATCCTTAATTCCGCTGCTGAATCTTTTTCGGTTAATAACCAATAATAATACCAACTACGTCTTTCATCAGCAGTTGCTTTCATCCACCAGTTATAATTCTGTTTACTGTAATTTAAAATTACGGCAAAAGCGGGTAAAGTACTAATTAATAAAGCCGCAGGTATCCAAACACCAAATTGAGTTAAAACTGCTGCCATTGCCATTAAAGTAATACCATTTTGTACCAAACTTCCGCTATTTTCTAATAACGCAGTTGGACGAAAAAAGGCATCTTGTCTGGCGCGGTGTAGGCGATCGAAATATTCCGCAGATTCATAAAAAGCAAAATCAACTTCCATCGACTTTTTATGAATCAAAGCACTAATATAATCCTTAACTAATTCCGACTGAACAACACGCACCCAATTTAAAAAACTTCCCAAAACTTGCGTTAATAATAAAACTCCCCCCATTAACGCAACTAAAATTAAAATTGGAATTACATTTTCCCTGGAAACACCAACATCTAAAGCAGCTACCAAACTATTAACTAATTGCCGAGTTAAATAAACAGTAGCAACTGGTAATAAACCCTGAATAATTAACAAACTTGCCCAAACAATTGTCCATTTTTTCGCAGCTTGCCAAACTAAAGTGAGCGATCGCCCCAAATAAGGCAACTGACTCCAACTATTACCTAATTTTTGCCGGAAAACTTTCCAGTTACTAGCCATTTGATTTTAGATTGATTAAATCAACGATCGATACTTTGAAAATCTTCCCAGATTAAATCGCAAAGTTTACCCAAAAATTTACTATCTGTGTGGGGAGTTACTAACTTTACTGGCAGATTAGCGGCAACTCTTCCTAATACATCGAACTCTTGAGCGCGTAACTGTTTATCTAAAAAACTAGTAGCATAAGTATTTGCCAACAACTTAATTAAACTTTGATGAGCCGGAACAGTATTTATAAAAGGTGCAGTTGGGTTATTTGTACGACTGTTCAAAATATAAATAGCACCCAAAGGTAACGCTTGTTGCTGAAATTTATAACCTTGCTGAGTTAAATCTAAATAGCGTTTATCCCAATTTGGTGTTAAACAAGGCAAAACATCCGACTTACCATATAAAGTTTGCACCGAACTAGACCATAAACGCAATCTCGGATAAGCAGGTTGCACCAAAAAACTTTTTTCCTGCTCCCATAAACTCACTATATCATCAGATAAAATCGGCAATCCAGCTTCAGCAAAAGCCGCCGCCGTAGTCGATTTTCCTGCACCTGAAGCACCTGCGATCGCAAAACATTTATCCCCAACCGCCACAGCACTAGCGTGCAAACAAACCACATTTCGCAACCGCAAAATAGAACCTAAAATTGGCCCTAACAAATAAGTAGCAGTATCCTCTAAACTTGAAGAATCAGACCAAACTGCCCAAACTTCGCTACCTTTTCGATCGATAATAAACTCTGTGCGATCGTGATAAAGCAATCGGAAATAAGCACCATCAGCTAATAACCAAACTTTAAGAATAGGTCGATCGTGCTCATCTTTGTACTGACTCACAGACCACACTTGCTGCTCTTCTTCCGGGAATTGCTTCAACCAAGGCGGCAAAAAACCCAAATATACCTGCACATCTTTCCGCAAATTAACAGGTAAAGCAACTAAGCCAGGAATGGGTTGATTGCAGCTTAAATACAACCCAAAGGCACAATAAAAAAACGCCACAATAAGTCTATTAATTAAGTTTTAATTAAGTACCACCAGAACTTCTACCAGCCACAGGTGGATTTGTTCTAGGACTATCAAAAGCAGGTGCGTCTTGTCCTCCCCTAGTCAGTTGGCGAATGTCACCATAGCAAACTAATTTAGGGCTGGAATAGTCTTTTTTAGTGAAGTTTTCCTGATGAGATTTCATAATAATCCTCCGTTACTGATTTCATTTTGACAGGTTTTAGTTGTTGTAACCAATGAGCCAAACTTAAGGGACGCAAATTTAGCCAAACTTCATTACTATAATCCTCCTTTTCCGCAATTTTGGGTACAGCATCTCGAACCACATATTTAGACATCTCTGGTGTTATTTTCCACCGATCTATCCATTCTGAATTCGATTGTTTTAAAAGTACCGCAAAAGGATCGCCAGCTAAAGGTGTTTTGGGACGTTTGACTACAGCTTCCGGCAAAATTCCCTGCATCGCTACCCTTGTCAAATGTTTATGAATAAACCAAGGTATCGGGGGAATTGCCAACAAGTAATTAATCAACCGTAAATCGAAAAATGGATATCGAGCCTCCACAGGTATTAATGTTACTCCCGGATCGCAACTTTCAAACAATAATGTCCAGGTAGGTAACATTAAAGTTTGGTAAGCTTCTTGACGATATGGATGCACCGTTTCCTTTTGGCAATAGTGCTTTTCCCAACGACTAGATAAATCTAAATGCTTAGCAAATTCAGGGTTAAGCCATTGCGGATAGGGAGGTTGCCAAGGATGCCACATTCCTAACTTTCGCTTTAGTTGAGTGCGTAACCCAATGGGAGGGAAACGTTTGTGAAACCAGAAATACTGCCCCACAGTTGTTACTAATTCAACTAATTGTAGTTGCTTGAGCAACATAAAAAAGTAGGAACTTGAACCATAGAGAACTGGATCGCCTCCGTTACCATCAAGCACAATTCGGCTTTGTGTGGCTACTTGTCGGAATTGATCCCTAGAAAGGGCTAAAAGAGGAGCCAAACTTGGTTCGGGTAGATGCAGTTCGGGTTGTTCCCAACGCTCAAAAAGTTTGTAATTATCAGCAATTAAGTAGTTAATTGGAATGTCCAATTTTTCGGCTACTAATCCTGAATAGTAACGTTCGCGATCGGGAATTAACCTATCATAAACAACAGTATAAGCTCTAAAATCAAAAGATTGAGATTGTTTTAACAATACTTCTTTTGCCACCGCTGCCACAGTTGAGGAGTCCATTCCTCCACTCATGAACGTTCCAACTTGATTGGTGCGAAGTCGATCGCTCACCGCCCTTTCCATCAATTCTCGGAAATGTTCTACATAATCACTTGCTCGTTTATAGCGAATATAACCATCAGTGGGCAATGTCCAGTAACGTTTAATTTGTAGTCTTTCCCGTGACCAAATCAAGTAATGCGCTGGCGGTAAACGTTGGATATCTGCAAAACTAGTTGTCGCCAGTTCTTGATTATAACCAAATAGTAAAAAATCTGCGATCGCCAAATCATTCAACTCATCCGACACCCCCGGATGAACTCGCAAACAATTCAGCGTATTACTAAAAATTAAACTCTGCCCAACTTCCGCATAATAAAAAGGTTTTACCCCGAAATGATCTCTAGCACAAAATAACTTTTGCTCTCGTTCATCCCAAATCCCAAAAGCAAAATCACCTAACAAATATTGAACGCAATCTTCCCCCCAAACCAAATAAGCACGCAGAATCAATTCTACATCGGTAATGTTATCTTTAATCCTTAACTTTTCAATTAACTCGCTTCGACCATCAACTCTAGCATCAGCAGTAATCCAAACTTTCCCATCTAAACTAAAAGGTTGTTTTTCCTCTAAAGACTCTCTAGTAGTTTGCAGCATTGTATGACCAAAACCCACATTGCCATCCAGCCAAATTTCTTGAGCATCTGGCCCCCGATCGCTCATAAATTCGGTCATTTGCTGCAACAAATCCCGGTCAATTGCGGTTTCATTGCGGTTAATAATTCCCACAATACCACTCATAATGTTTTTACCTCAACTGGCAGAATTGCCCCAGCAAAAGGTGCAAAAACTTGGTCAACATCGCTGCGATCGTTCAAAACACAACCTTGATATTCTACCCAAGCATGAGCTTCTAAAACTTCTGCTTTTTTCCTCACCCCAATTCGCAATTCAGTTACTATATTTCGCTGCTGCAATAACCACCAAAGCAGCAAAGATTTCTGTAAACAATTAGGTTTGTATAATCCATATCTGCTAGCAACTTCTATGATTTTAGCGATCGCCCTAGCTTGCTTAATACCATCTTTTTTTTCTACCTGAGTTTGACTAAAGCTAAAATTAGCAATTTTCTCATACAACCGTCTAAACCCAAAACATTTAATCCCAAAAGCTACCAATGGCAGTAACAAAAATGCCTGGATCAGCAATATCAGTTCTGACCAAGAAAGTGATTTTAACTTACGCCAACTATTAATTGCTAACATTAATTAACCCATGCTGTACCAGTTGTTCGAGCAAATTAGACAAATCAGTTTCTAGCTTCTCAGGAACTACATTATATTCTGATAGTAGAGTTTGATAGGCTGCGGCGATCGTTTCCGAACTAGAAAGCACCTCCCAGATCCGAGTCCCCACCCGATCCAAACCAAAGTAACGTTCGCTCTTCAGATTTAGAATCACTGACTCCCCATCCAATTCCCGAATTAAAACATCTTCCGGTACAGAAACTCGCATTTCAAAACTAATACCCATTTGATTTTAGATTTTGGATTTTAGAGTTTAGATTTTAGACTTTACTATTTCCAAAAATATCTTATACCAAATTCCTAAAAAGCTGCTGGCAATAGGAAAACTTTCCCCCTTCCCCCTTTCTTCTCCTCTGCCTTCTGCTTTCAACAAAAAAGGCTGCTCAAAACAGCCCTAATTACTATATTCTGCAACCAAGAAAGCAGGAGAAACAAAGTTTAGTGCTTTTTTGACCTGCGCTTTTGTTGACGGCTTTTGGCTGTAACCATTGCCGGATCTACTGGGAACCCTACCATTGGAATAACCTGGTATTGGCGTTCTGCTTCCAGTTTTTTCAACTCTGTGTAGTCTACCCAGTGGATACAATCGACAGGACAGGTATCAATTGCTTCTTGAACCAACTCTTCCGAGTCGCCATCCTGTCGCACCACTCGCGATCGACCATAATCAGGTTCTATATAGAAGGTATTACGGGCAACGTGAGCACAATGCTTACAACCGATGCAGGTAACTTCATCTACATAAACACCCTTTTGCCGGACTGAACCACCAAGTTCTGGCTCAAAACCAGAGCGTTCGGGTTCATCTCTTAAAAAACCACCTAACTCTGGTTCTAGACCCGATCGAGCTACGCCGTCATTATCTCCTAAACCGGGAGAAAAGTCGGACATTAGCCCCTCCAACGTTGTACTACTAAGCGAATCGAACCATCTTCATTTTTTTGTTGTTCGGCAACTTGGAAACCTTGCTTAGCGGTTTCACTCAACACAGTTTGGAAAGCATAACGCTGAGTGATTTTATTTAAAAATCGATCTACAGTGATAGGTTGCTGCCAATACTGTAAGTCGGCAACTAATTCATATTCGTTGCCATTCCATCTAAAGCCAATGTCGTAACCATTTTCCTGTTCGATCGCAATCTCAGCATTAATACTTTGACCGCGATAACCACGCACTGGACAAGGGCCTGGTTTCCAATCAATCCCTAAATCTGTCAAAGCAGTTTCCAGGGAAGCAAGGTTACGGAGTTGAGTTTTAATTTGGCTAAAGTGTGACATAGTTTCTGATGATTAAAACAAACTAAAATTTTCGGAAAAACAACTTACCATTCACTAAACGTCGCCTGGGTTGTTGCTGTGTTTGATTGTTCTAATACTTGAGCAAAATATTCAGAAGTTTCCTCCTGACTAAGCACTTGTCCAAGTTGAGCTTCAATCGCAGCAGTAACCTCAGCACAGGAATTCCCTACGATGCCAGTAACTTTTTCTTTTACTCGCCCATCGGGATAAATGATAAACTCTAGTGTTTCCATGCTCTTGGTTGTCACCTACATACTCATTGAACTCAGCGATGCACTTATAAAGTGCGATCGCAGCTTCTCGATCGAGATGCTAACAATATTGTCTTTAACTCACTTTACCTAAATAGGCAAATCGAATCAAAGCGCAACACAACTTATTATTTATGCGATTAATCCCTCAATTATTTGTCAGTTTCGCTTAACTTGCCCCAGCAGTCAAGATACCCCCGGACAGACCTCACAGCTTAACAAAGCTTGATACTTCTCTTCCTATTAGTACTGTCGTTGCCCCCCTCATTTGTTTATCCCCTATATATAGTGTCTTTATTTAAAGACCTACACTAAATATGCAATAAGATTTGTAACATAGACAACGAACAAGATATTAATAAAATTTTTCAATAACTCTGAGCTAGGCTAAATAGTTCGATAATTAAAGATCGTCTTTAAATTTAAGGTTAAGAATGATGAATCTACAACAACTCACAAGTCCAATTCGTGTAGGAGTACTGGGTTTTGGTGGGTTAGGACAAGCCGCAGCCAGAATACTAGCGCCCAAGCAGGAAATGATTTGGGTAGCAGCAGCGGACAAAAAAGGTTATGCTTACGACCCTAGAGGCTTAAATCCCGATACCTGCATCACCGCTTATCAAGCCCAAGGTTCTCTCGGTTACATAGAAGCAGGCGGTACTTTAAGCAACCAAAGCATTACTGACTTAATCAGCCAAGCAGATGTAAACGGGTACTTTCTCGCCTTACCTAATCTACCCAATACTTTTATGGCTTCTGTAGTGCAGGAAATCATTAAATCTGGTTGGCGCGGAGTTTTGGTAGATGCTCTCAAGCGTACCAGCGCAGTTGAGCAAATGCTGCAATTAAAAGATAGTTTACAAGCCGCAGGAATTACTTACATGGCTGGATGTGGTGCAACTCCAGGTTTGTTAACCGCAGCAGCAGCCTTAGCAGCACAAAGTTATGCCGAGATTCACTCAGTAAAAATTACCTTTGGTGTAGGAATTGCTAATTGGGAAGCTTATCGGGCGACAATTCGCGAAGATATTGCCCATATTCCAGGTTACAACGTAGAGAAAGCAGTAGCCATGAGCGATGCCGAAGTCGAAGCATTATTGGATCGAACTAACGGCATTTTAGCTCTAGAAAATATGGAGCACGCTGACGATATTATGCTGGAACTAGCGGGAATTTGTCCGCGCGATCGCGTCACCGTCGGCGGAGTAGTCGATACCCGCAACCCGAAAAAACCCCTGAGCACCAACGTTCAAATCACAGGTAGAACCTTTGAAGGCAAAATCTCCACCCATACCTTCACTTTAGGCGATGAAACCAGCATGGCAGCCAACGTTTGCGGCCCCGCCTTCGGTTATCTCAAAGCCGGAATAGCCCTAAATCAAAGAGGCATTTACGGCTTATTTACCGCCGCGGAAATTATGCCCCAATTTGTCAAATAAAAGCCCGTTGTAGGGACTTCAGTCCTCCTCTTTGGTGAGGGAACGACTGAAGTCGCTACTACGAACCGCTTCTTTTACTTCGTGTTCTTCGTGTCTTCGTGGTTTGTTTCTCTATTTTTTGTTTGGGGAGTTTAGTAGCCGATCGCTTTTTCCCACGAGAAGACTGTGACAAAGCTGCTTGAGACTGACTACTTTTAAAACGCTTCACCGCTGAACCACCCCAGTCAGATAAAGAATGACTCATTGCGCCTAATTCTAATCCCACTAATAGCGCAATTCCTTCGGCTTTATGCTCTGACAGAGAAGCTAAGGCTAATTTAGTACTAGTTTTCCAGTCACTAGTTTGGACTCCAAACAACTCAGCAATGACAATTACCAGTCCCCCTAACAAGATAATCCAAAGGGCGAGGTAGAGCGATCGCAACGCCGTCCCAATAATCGGCCCATGTGATAAAAATGACCTATGGCGCAGACTTTTTTGATAAGGAATCCATATCCAGCGGAAAAAGCCCCAACGCTGGAATTGGCGCGAGTAAATATCTAAATCTGGCCCAAACATCAGCCCGCCAAACAAAAAACCCCCAGAAACTAGCAAGGTGAGAGAACCGCTTTGGGTCTGTCCGAACGTCAGAACAGCCACTACAGGCAAAATAAAAAAAGTTATGCGATCGTGCGTCCTACCACTTGGCATTTTTTTGAGAGTCTGTTATAGTAGTTAAGCGGGTGAAAAACGGGCGGTTAGCTCAGTTGGTAGAGCGCCTGCCTTACAAGCAGGATGTCACTGGTTCGAGTCCAGTACTGCCCATACTTTACAAGAAAAAGAGGTACAGATTGGCTGTCATTTAAAGTCTGTTTTTACCGCTCCGGCAAACTTATGCCTGAAAACCGGAGCGGCAAAACCATCGCCTCTTTAATTTCTTGACAACACTGCTCAATAGCAGCTAGGTGGCTCATCCGCATATAATTACGGCGTTTCGTGACAATTTGGTGGCATAATTCAGAAAAATGCCTTGAAAGAACTATTCTATTAATTTTCAACTGTTTGGCTATCTCTGTAATTGTTGGTAATGTCTCTTCTGCTTGAGACAAAATGATTCTCAGGGTATTTTCAATATGATTTAAATCTAGCGTCCTGGGAGATGATCGCGTGTTCTTAGAATATTCCATCTCGAATACTTAAGATTAGCGATCGCACCCACCAACTACTTTTGACCACACCGTTAACGAACCGTTAACGAACCCTCAGCCTTCTGCCGTATCCTAGAATAAAGTCACTGGTAATCTAGTGAATTACACCTGATCGATAGGCAAAGGGAGTCCCGATGAAGCGCAAGAATCCAAAAGTCCTCGCCTTGATACTGCAAAGCAGTGTCGTTCTTTCTACTTTACTGTTTTCTCTTGGTCTTGCTAGCGCCCAAACTACTGCACCTACAAGCCCAGCAATTAGCAATTTGGAACGACAAGAACTTAGACGTTTGAGAGAAGAAAGGCGCATTCAACAACAAGTTCAAGCGGAGGCAAATCTTGCTTTCAGTCGGACGACTACGTTATTTAATATTTTGTTGGCTATTTTAGGTTTACTTTTGACTGCTTCTTTGGTGGCAATTTTCCTGTTGCGGCGATCGGTATTGCGAGAGGTGGGAGTTGTTGTTAAAGAACATCTTAGTGGGTTGAAAGATTTAGAATTGAAATTGGCTAGTGCTAGTCAAGAAGTACAAAATATTCTGTTAGTTGCAGCGAATTTAGAGAAGAAGCTGAACGAACAAGTTGATGAGTTTCAAGAGGAAATTGACGATCGCTACGAAGATGTATCGCACATTTCGGCGGAGTTGTCCCAGTCTAAAAAACAAGCTTTAAAGGAATTGGAAACGCAACTTAAAGATGCTCAATTAGCTTTGGTAGAAGTTAGTAATGAGTTTAAGGTGCATTTGGTGGAATTGCGATCGGACGCACAACACCAAAGAAATTCAGCTATTGAAAGTTTGGAAAGATTAGCTGGGGAATTAACTCCCCATTTGGAGAAGGTAAAAGCTGATACTGAAGAACAAGGGAAAGGGATAATTCATACTCTAGAAAAATCCAAAACTGATTTTGGTGCTCAGTTAAATATTTTGTTGGCAGATGTGCAGAAACAACGGGATTTAATGACGCAAGATTTGCAAAAGTTGAGTGCTGAGTTTGCGCCGTTGCTTTCTCAATTGAAGACAGATGTTAAATCTCAAAAAGATACAACAATTCAACATTTGCAACAGGCGGAAACGGATTTTGATAATCAATTAGCGGCGTTACATTCGGATACGCAACAGTCACGCGATCGCATTCTGCAAAACCTCAAACAATTAGAATCAGAATTTTCTCCCCAAATTTTGGCAATTCAAGCTAATGCAGAACAAAAAGCTAAGGAACTGCATGATTCAACTATGCAGCTAATGGAAAAATTAACTGGGGATATGACTAGAGAATTGACTAATTATAAGTCCGAAATTCAAATGCAGATGGGTCAGATTCTCCAGAATTTACAAAGTTTGGAAAAAGAGTTTACTGCACAGGTGGCAGATTGGCGATCGGGAATTGACACTAACAAAGAACAAACTTTGCAAAGTCTGCAAGGTTTAGATACAGAAGTGAAAAATCAGTTATCTAAATTACAGTCAGGAATTACCAGCAAACAAGCCGAAACTCAACAGGTTTTAGCGCAATTAAACGGCGAAATTAAAAACCAGTTAACTCAGTTACAAGCGGAAATTCAAAAACAACAAAGTGCTAGTCAATCTAATTTACAAAGATTAGATGCAGCAGTAAAAAATCAATTATCTCAACTGGAAAAAGCAGTTAAACAGCAACAAGAATCTAGCCAAAGTCATCTAGAAGAATTAGCGAAAGAAGCTGCTAAGTTTGTATCGCAATTCCAGACAGAAATTCAAGCGAAAAAAGAACAAGTAATGCAGCATTTGGGAGAATCAGAACATTCTGTATCGCACAAACTGAGCGAAATTGAATCAGATGCAACAACGCAAAAAGCTCATATTTTGCAAAGATTAGCTGATACTTCATCAGATGCGATCGCCCAAACACTAATCCCCGAAACTCATCACCAACTGCAAACTTTAAACGAACAAATCCAAAAATTGAAAGCTAATCATCCTGACTTGTTCTTATCACCAGATGATTACTTCGATCGAGGTAATGCTTTGTTCGCTGAAGGTGAATATGAAGAAGCTATTTCTAAATACGATCGCGCGATCGAATACACAACTGATAACACTCAAGCTTGGTATCAGAAAGGTTTAGCTTATTGGGAGTTGAAGAAGTACGAACAAGCGATCGCTTCCTTTGATAAAGTGTTAGAAATTAATCCCGAAGATACCGACAGTTTGTATCATCGCGGTTTAGCTTTGAAGGAATTAAGACGCTTTGAACCTGCATTAGCTATTTTTAATAAAGTAACCCAAGTTGACGAAAATAATTACAAAGCTTGGTTACAAAAAGGCATGGTTTTAGGCAAACTGAAACGCCATGAAGATGCGATCGCAGCTTACGATAAAGCGATTGAAATTAAACCAGATTATCACGAAGCTTGGGTCGATCGAGGAGTCGCTTTAGGAACATTGCAACAACACGAAGAAGCTTTTAAATCATTTGAACAAGCTACCACTTTACAACCTGATAATGCTGTAGCTTGGATCAATCAAGGTTTAGCTTTAGGAGTTTTGGAAAGATACGAAGACGCAGTTTCCGCTTTTGAAAAAGCGATCGAACTAAATCCCGAATCTCACAAAGCTTGGAATTACAAAGGCGAAATGTTGCTGAAATTGGAAAAAACTCAAGAAGCAATAGAAAGCTTTACTCAAGCTACCAAAATTGAGCCAAAATATGCCCCAGCTTACTACAACAAAGCTATCTGTTTTGCATTGCAAGAACAGGTAAAACCAGCAGTAGAAAACTTGGAACAGGCGATTAGAATTAATCCGAAATATCGCCAAGAAGCACAAAGCGATCGCGACTTTCAAGCGATATCAGAGTCCGATCGTTTCTGGCAATTAATCGAAGGTTAATCCCCGAAAGTTTGTTGTAAGGACTTTAGTCCTTTTCGCGGGAAAAAAAGGACTGAACTCCTTACAACGAACAGAAAAGTTAAAGTTTTGAGCAATTAAGGAGAAATTTTATGCAGGTAGCACTTAAGCAGATTGTAGTTTCTTCAGGTCAACAATTACTATTAAAAAATGTAAGTTGGCAGCAATTTCAAGAAATATTAGCAAATTTAGGAGAAAGTCGCAATTCTAGAATTGCTTATAGCCAAGGAGTTTTAGAAATCATGGTGCCTCTACCAGAACACGAAAGTGATAAAGTGATTATTGGCGATTTAGTAAAAGCAATTTTAGAAGAAATAGATATTGAATTTTTAAGTTTAGGCTCAACAACTTTTGAAAATGAACAAATGCTTGCCGCAGTGGAACCAGATGATTGTTTTTATATTCAAAATGAGGCAGCAGTTAGAGGCAAAAAGCGGTTAGATTTAACAGTAGATCCACCTCCAGATTTAGTAATAGAAATTGATATTACATCGAAAACAAAATTGACAAGTTACCAAAATTTAAGAGTTTCCGAACTCTGGCTTTATAACGGACAAAAGCTAGAAATTAATCTCTTACAATCAGGTAAGTACGTTCAATCAAATCAAAGTTTAATTTTTCCTAATTTACCGATTACTGAAGCGATTCCTGAATATCTGGAACGCAGCAAAGTTATTGGTAGGAATGCCACAATGAAGTTATTTAGAGCTTGGTTGAAAACGCAATTGAACAGGATTGATTAAGGAGCAATATTATGGTTCAAGAACTACTAGATTTAAGAGCCAGTATTTTAGCGGGGAGGTATGAAGAGGCTTTAACGCTCATAGATGAATTAGAAGCAATGGGGAAACAAGCCATTATTCGGAATATTGAAAGTTCTTTAATTAGGCTAATAATTCATTTGCTAAAAAATCAAATTGAACAACGGTTAACTAATTCTTGGGCTAATTCCATATCTGATTCGATCGTACAAATTAAAAAACTAAACCTTAAAGACAATAAAACTTCTTATTATATTAATTCAGATGAATGGCAATCTTATTTAGAAGCAGCGATTAAATTAGCAATTCGTCCAGCGAGTTTAGAAATTTTCAATGGACAGCTAAAAGCCAAACAAATTTCCGATCGATTAAATTTATCACAACTTATTACAACAGCAAAAACTATGTTGGATTTGACTTATACTTATGCAGCTGAAGATTTACCAGATCAAATAGATGTAATTTTAGCTGAGTTACCAGGCGGTGAAGATTGGCTAACATAGAAATCTGAATCAAAAGTTTGTTGTGAGGACTTCAATCCTTTAAGTGAGGCAGAAAAATGAGCGTAACTGTTCCCATTAAAACGATCGAACTTACCCCAGGTAGTCACATAACTATCCCTAACCTTTCTTGGCAAGATTTCGAGCAAATTCTGATCGACTTAGGAGAAAAACGCAGGAGTCGCGTGACTTACTTTCAAGGAACTCTAGAAATCATGTCTCCATTAGCTTTGCATGAACGTCCTCACCGCATTATTGCTTACATTCTGACAACAATTCTGGATATACAAGGGCGAAATTGGGAGGATTTTGGATCAACAACTCTAAAACGTCCGCAAATTGCCGGAATTGAACCTGATACTTGCTTTTATATTCAAAATGCTGACAGAATGAAAGGCTGTACTAATTTGGATTTAAAACAGTATCCACCTCCAGACTTAGCAATAGAGGCGGATGTTACTTCTAAAACCACTTTAAATGCTTACGAAGTAATGGGTGTTCCTGAAGTTTGGATTTACCGAAATCAGCAACTAAAAATTTACTTGCTTTCCGATAAAGGCTACACAGAAACATCCATTAGTCCGACTTTTCCCAACTTACCTATAATCGAACTTATTCCTCAATTGGTGCAAAAAGCGATCGATGAAGGAACTAGCAAAATGTTACGCGATCTTAGAACAGAAAACTGGATATTATGAAGCATTACAACTAACAGATAAATCATGATTCAACTATCCCAAAAATCTATAAATTTTGAAAGCTTCATTAGCGAATATGGAGATAATGAGCGATACGAATTGCTTGAGGGAGAATTGATTGAAATGGAACCAACAGGCTCTCATGAACAAGTTGCGGGATTAATCAATTGCGAACTCAACTTTGAAATTCGTCGCCTCAAGTTACCTTATTTGATTCCGCTTCGCTGTTTAATTAAACCTTTAGGAATTGCTTCGGCTTTCCGCCCAGATGTGATAGTTTTAGACAGATTAGCTTTAGAAAATGAACCTTTGTGGCAACGGGAACCGATCGTTACTTTAGGAACAACAATCAAACTTGTAGTTGAAGTTGTCAGCACGAATTGGCAGAATGACTATGCTCGAAAAATGGACGATTATCAAGCTTTGGGAATACCTGAATATTGGATTGTAGATTATTTGGGACTCGGTGGAACTTTCTTTATTGGTTCACCTAAACAGCCTACCATTACCATCTGTCAATTAGAGAATGGCAGCTATAAAATGTCTCAGTTTCGTGATAGGCAAACCTTAGTATCCCCTACCTTTTCGGAATTAGAATTGACAGCAGAACAAGTTTTCAATGCCGGGAAGATTCAGTAGGGTCTTTATTTGGTTAGACTAAACTACAGCTAGGCAAGTCTCGATCGCACCAGCAAACAACTCAGGTGCATCAAGCATCAGCCAATGTCCCGTATCAGGTAACGTAGTTATGGTTAGTGTTGGACGGAGAACGTGAAGGCTGAACGGGAAGTTATTCGACGGCGCAAGTATCGCGTGAGCTTGTGCTCCAGGCGTTGCGAGGTAGCGATCGAGAGCTTCCACCGCTTTAAAAGCAAATAAACCGCGAGACGTTCCCAGCAGTGCAGCCTTTGGAGTTGCGGCAAGTCGGGCAAGTATTTGATCGTGCGTTGCAGATGTGCCCCCTGTGAGTGCGCCACGAAAAGAGTTTTCTAAGGTCGATCGCCAATCCTCAGTTGCAAGTGCTGCTTGGACTGGGGCGATTTCTGCCTCATAAACTTCTGGGGGAAATTGGGTGCAGTCTATCGGTGGATCTACTAATATTAATTGTGCGATCGCATGAGGTTTAGCAGCAGCAGCAGCGAGTACCACGCAAGCACCATAACTATGTCCGACGAGGACGATTTGATCGAGTTTCAGAACTTTTAAAACAGCTAAGAGATCGGTTGCACAGGCGACGGGAGAGTAGTCATCGTCCGCAGGTGGTGTGGATGTACCGTGCCCTCGTAGGTCGATCGCGATCGCCCTTCGAGTCCGCGCCGCATAAGCCAGCTGTGCATCCCAGATATCCGCAGAGCAAGCCATCCCATGCACAAACACTACTGGCAACTGTTTCGATTCCACAGGTGCATCAACTTCCAAGATGTGAATGTTACCGTTGTGAGTAGCGATCGTCTTTGAGTGCATACTGAGTTTTGGGGACTAGGGACTGGGGACTGGGGAATGGGATTCCTGATAAATCAAGCATTTCACGAATTAATTAGGTTTAGCGATCGCTTTCTGCTAAGAAAGAGCCAACCACCTGACAAACTAATCTTAAAGCATTGTCCAACCCAGTCCCCAGTCCCCAGTCCCCAGTCCCCAAACTCAAGGATTCACCGCATTAAATAAAGCCGAATAATCAGCATCAGCTAACCCCATTTCTTGAGCGATTTCTAAAATTTGCCGCACCCCTTCCAAGCTATTAGTATTTAAGTTATTTGACTGCGCTTGCTTCAGGAACAAATTTGTATCTTTGAGCAAATGTTTAGTCGGGAAATTAGGATTAGTAAAATCCCTTTCCAACATTCGCTTTAGTTTCTTGTCGAAGGTCGGTGCATATAAAGCACTTTGGCGTAAAAGTTCCATGAAAGTTTCAACTTCTACACCTTGTTTTTCGACTAAACTTAAACTCAATGCAAAGGCAGTAGTTAGGGAAGCAATTAATTGATTTAGTGCTAATTTAACTGCCGCTGCTGTACCTACTGCGCCAATTAAACGAGGTTCAGAACCGAAGTTTTTTAAGAGATTTGACCATTTAGCAAACTGTTCGGGAGTTGCGCCTACCATGACGATTAATTTACCAGCTTCGGCTTCAGGAATACTGCCTAAAACTGGTGCTTCTAAGTACTCACCTCCAGCTGCAATTACTTGCTTTTCAATCTCTTGGCTTTCTTGGGGAGAAATGGTTCCCATTTGAATGATTGTGCGTCCTTTAATTTGAGATTTAGCACTCTCAGAAAGTAAAGTTTGCTCAATTGCGGCAGCGTTGGCGAGCATTAAAATTATACAATCGGAATTGGCGATCGCACTTTCCGCCGAATCAACCACTTGAGCACCCGCTGCTTTCAATTCCTCCAACTTTGATGCAGTGCGATTGTAAGCGATCGCAGGTATTTTGGCAGACAATAACCTTTGCACCAAAGGCTTACCCATCAACCCAGTTCCCAAAAATCCAACTTTCATCAACTGCTAACCAAATCACAACAACTCAAAATTACATCTTACTGTGACAATTAATTGCATTTATGATCGTTTAATTAAGTCTTATGCCAATAAAGTGATTGCAGATTTATAATAAATATTCTAGTATTTAGTTAAGTGATTCTTAACCTGTTCTTTACCTTAAGGAGGTAGAGGGATGGCCTTGATGGACGACATACTCAAGGGTGTGGCATTGGATGAAGTAATCGGTAGCGGTGGAATTCCCGGTGCTGTAGTAGGTATCGGCGCATTGCTGTTAGCACCAGTATTAATTCCAGTGGTAGCTGGCGCAGGTAAACCTGTAGCCAAGGCTGTAATTAAAGAGGGAATTAAATTTTACGAGAAAGGTAAAGAGTCGTTTGCAGAAGTGGGAGAAGTTTTTGAAGATTTGATCGCTGAAGCTAAAGCCGAACTCGCAGAAGATGAAACTTCCTCAAATAATAATCAACCACAAACAATTATTGTGAGCGACTGAAGTCTCAAAGAGGCTTAATTGCATCTATGACAGGAAATGAAACATACTCATATTGCTAGTAGTACCCCCAACCGAACTAGAGTAAAACTTTCTCAAAAGCGTCGCAATGCTGATGAAATGGCGCGGATTGTTCATGCACTGAAAGAACATCGTCAGATTATTGATATTCGCCCGAATGTTAACACTGGCAGCATTGTAATTTATCATGCTGAAGATGAAGGGAATGCGGAAGATATCCAAGCTATTTTGCAGGATTTAGGCATCATTTTGGGAAAGGTTGCTGATGTACCAATAGTAGAGGGAAAGTCAGAAGTAGCCAAGGATTTAACTCATGCTATTTATGACCTTAACCAAAGAGTTGGACAAGCAAGCGGCGGTTTAGTCGATTTGCGATTCTTGGTACCCGTGGGACTTGGTACGCTAGCAATTCATCAGTTACTCCGTAACGGATGGCAATTTGAAACGGTTCCTTGGTATGTGTTAGCTTGGTACTCTTTCGATAGCTTTATTAAGCTGCATTACACCTCCGATCCAGAACAAAAAAATAGTTAGTCTGATTTTCCTAAGTCCCTTGATTTAGAGATAAATCAGACTCAGCATTTGCTTTTGGCGATCGCATTTTAGCCGATCGCAATCTCTTTTTCACCTCTATTTCCCCATAACAAATTGTTTAGCAATCGCCTCTGTAGAGGTGAATTTCTTATCAACCGAAATTTGGTTAACGAAAGATTAACAAAATGGCTTTCAATGCAAAGAAAAAAGAAATTTGCCATTAAGATTTTCTAAAGTTTAAAGTTTAATTTTGCTCCTTTAAAGGTTGGAGGAATAACATCTGAACCAAAATGACCTATCTCACTGCACAAAACTCTGACAATGCTCTGCAAATCGTCCATAATGTTCCGGGGCGGGTGCGTCTCAAAGCGACTGACAGCAATCAGGTAGAAGCTTTGGAAAAAGTAGCGGAAAAACTCCGCAAACAAGAGGGAATTTACGAAGTTAGAACAAACTTAGCAACCAAAAGTATAGTTGCTACCTTTGACAGCAATACTGTCTCAATGCCAGAGATTTCTAAAATTATTCAGCAGTCGGAAGTAAGGCAACCTTTAGTGTTACTTCCGAAAGAACAGAAACCTGATTTACAGGAAGTTTTGGCATCAGGAGATCTGGCACAACAATATCCGTTGATTGCGCGATCGATCCTCTCCCTAATTGCCGGAATGCTAGCCACCAGAGCATTAGGAGTAACTGGATTAATGTCCTTGCCAGTATTCATGATTACAGACAGAGTAAGTCATGAATTACTAAAATATATTGAGTCAGAATTTCTCACAGAAAAACCAGAGTCAGGAACGCAAAATTCCCCTAATCAACTAAATGGCAAGATAGCAGAACAGCAACAGCTAAGTTATAGCATTGTGCATGAGACTCCGGGGAGAATTCGCTTTCGCATTCCCCTAGTTGCTAAAAATGTAGAATACGCAGAAAAACTTACTCAATTAGCTGAATCAGATCCGAGAGTTACAAAGATTCGGATTAACAAAAATGCGGCATCGGTAGCAATTTCTTATCACGCACCTGAGTTGTCAGCAGCAGCAATTAAAGCGCATTTAGTGCATTTAATTGAGTTAGCAAACGATCCCAATACTTTAGTTAAAATTAATCCTCCTGCCACCACAGAAACAGAAGAGGAAACTAACCCTTGGTCTAATTTAACCTTGCCTGTAGCAACTGCGGCGTTAGTTTTATTAAGTGGGCCAATGGGATTGCCAATTCCGCCAATTGTTACTGGGGGAGCGATCGCACTTTCCACAATACCAGTAGCACAACGCGCCTTAAATAGCATCCTCAACGAACAAAAATTAAACATCGATTTCCTTGACTTTTCTGCGATCGCAATTACCACATTCCAAGGGCAATTTATTAACCCCGCAATCATGTTAATCTTGATTGAACTTGGGGAAGCAATTCGCGAACAAACTGCCCGTTCTTCCAAAAAACAAACCTTAGATTTACTCGATTCTTTGCAACAATTTGTTTGGGTAGAACGCAACGGCGAAAAACAAGAAATTTCCATTCACGATGTCCAAAAAGGCGACACAGTAATCGTTTATCCCGGCGATCAAATACCAGTAGACGGGCAAATTTTGCGGGGTAAAGCATTAATTGACGAACAAAAACTCACAGGCGAATCAATGCCTGTCATGCGAAGGGAAGGACAAACAGTTTACACCTCTACCTTAGTTCGAGAAGGACAACTTTATATTCTCGCCGAACACATTGGCATTGAAACTCGCGCCGGACAAATTATTAAAGTGATGCAGGATGCACCTGTTCACGATACCCGGATCGAAAATTACGCCGCAAAAGTAGCAGATCAAGCTGTTCTTCCCACCCTATTACTATCAGGAATAGTCTTTGGTTTTACCGGAAGTTTAGCCCGTGCAGCTGCCATTTTAACCATTGACTTTGCTACCGGAATTCGTGTTTCTGTACCAACAACTGTATTAGCCGCCTTGACTTATGCGGCAAGAAGAGGCATCCTAATTCGTAGCGGTAGAGCCTTGGAAAAATTAGCTACTGTGGATGCAGTTGTTTTTGATAAAACAGGTACATTAACTAAAGGCGAACCCACCGTTGTTAACGTCGAAACTACCAACGAAAAAATCTCTCGTTTGCAAATTTTAGAACTCGCCGCAGCTGCCGAACAAAGAATCACTCATCCTGTCGCTGTTGCAGTAGTTAAATATGCCCAAGATCGAGGTGCAAGAATTTTACAACGGGGTGAATGGCATTACGAAATTGGTTTAGGAATTCGCGCCGAAATTGACGGACAAAATGTGTTAGTTGGCAGTAATAGCTTCCTACAAAAAGAAGGAATTAGCATCGATATATTGCATGAAAAATACCCCCATCTCGAATCAGGAAGTTGTTCTTTAATTTACGTCGCTAGCAATGGCGAATTGCAAGGCGTAATTGCTTATCGCGATCCTTTACGTACCGAAAGTCGGGATGTAATTAAAGCTTTACGCACTGCTGCGGACATGGATATTCACATTTTGACAGGCGACAACAAACGCACTGCAAAAGTAGTTGCTGGTGAGTTAGGAATTGAGCCAAATAATACTCATGCCGAAGCATTTCCTGAAACCAAAGTTGCGGTTGTTAAATCATTACATGAAGAAGGAAAAACTGTAGCTTTTGTCGGTGATGGAATTAATGATTCTCCGGCACTTGCTTATGCAGATGTTTCCGTTTCTTTCGCTGATGGTTCTGATGTGGCAAGAGAAACCGCAGATGTGGTATTAATGGAAAATAACTTGCGGGGGTTGCCAGAAGCGATCGCGATCGCTCGCCAAGCCTTAGAATTAATTAACCAAAATACCGCCATTGTCGCTGTACCAAATTTGAGTGCTTTAGTCATCGCCGTCTTATTCGGAATTCCGCCACTCGCCGCCACTTTAATTAACAATGGATCGGCAATTGTTGCTGGATTAAATGGTTTACGTCCGCTGCTAACTAGCAACGAAGAAATAGATCAGTTGGCGAATAATTTAGATAACAATCAACAGCCAACAATAGAATCGACAAATGGCAATGGCAAATCTTATCACCTAGAAATCATTCCTCCCAACGGCAATGGTAAACCTCACCATTCTGTAGAGATGAAAGATTTGGAAATCATCTCTAATAATGGCAATGGTAATGGCAAATCTCCCCTTCCCAAAGAACTCAGCTTAGTACATTTAAACGGAAAAACTGAGAATTATCATAATGGTAATTCCGTTGCAATAGCCGAAAAAAATGGCAACTCTCACCTCCATCTTGAGGTAATTAAAACAACTGAATCATTAACAGGTAAAGCTTTAGCAGAACGCTTAAAAGTTAGCGCCAGTACCATCAGTAAAAGAAAGTCACAACCTGACTTTTCCCAATGGTCTAAAACTAAAGATCCTGAAGGAATGACCTGGAAATATTCAGCTAAATCTCAGATGTTTGTGAGTGTTTAGACGTTTTATCCCGCCTGTGAATCAATTCGCAGGCTAATCAGCTATGTTGTTGACCCCTCGTTTGATGTCGATCTACAATCTTTATACCAGGTGCATTAATTTGATGCCTGAAACCCTCTCTTCTCTGGGTAAAGGCTTTGTAGCGAACTCCCTACCTATTGGGTTAATTCGGATTAGTTGGAAACGAACCGTCCTTGACGCGGAAGAAGCATCTTAATTAAATTCCCTACCGATTGGGTTAATTCGGATTAGTTGGAAACAGGTTTCCGCTTGAAAACACCCGGTCAATAATTATTGCCAGGGCATCTCCCTACCGATTGGGTTAATTCGGATTAGTTGGAAACGTTCTTTGAGGTAAAAATGTACAACAAACTCATGTTGATGTTGGCTGCTTTGGGTATTTCCTTTTCAGCCTGCGCCTCTATGCAGGCTCCCTGCCGTGAGGCAGCTGCTTTGGCGGCAACTGTTTCCGTTTCCGACGACCTTTCCCGCCTCCTGGCTGGAAACAGCATTGACAAGGCAGCTTTTTTGCAAAAAGTTCGCAAGTTGGAAGAAGTGGAAAGTGTCCCGGCTGAGAAATCAGCAATTGGAACTTTTTCAACTATCATATCGGCTGATGGAAAGCTCATCCCTGCTTTCGAACGACCGACACAACAAGCTTATATGCAGCTAACTGAGCGCGTGAACAGCCTGCGTGCTAGCTGCAAAGAGCAATCATAACCCTAACCAAACCATTCGTGACAGGTTAAGAAAAAGGAATGAACGTCAATGAGTGAATATGGTGAATAAAACTAAAATATCAAAAGTAATTTCTTGCCTGTCGGGGAGAGGACTAAGGCAATCTCGGACTGCCTTAGTCCTCTCTGCATGACAATGATTCTAATCTTCCATACTTACTGTACTAAATTATTAGGAAAATACCAAAATAGTAAAGCTATTAATTCAAAATGAATATACATTGACTGTAGGGCATATTTAAACCTCACAAAGCCCGCCAAATTTTCACAGTTTTATCCTCACTTCCACTAGCAAAAGTTTGTCCATCAGGACTAACAGCTAAAGAATAAACCCATTTTTTATGTCCGGTAAAAGTCCCTAATAATTTGCCTGTTTCCAAATGCCAGAACCTAATTGTATTATCCTTACTTCCACTAATTAAAGTTTTACCATCAGGACTAAAAGCTAAGGATAAAACCCAATCAGAATGACCCATGAAAGTTCGCAAAAGTTTTCCTGTATTCAAATGCCAAAGTTTAATTGTATTGTCATCACTACCACTAGCTAACATCTCTCCATCAGGGCTAATTACTACCGATCGCACCCAGTCAAAATGCCCTTCTAAATTATGAATTAACTCGCCACTTTGCAGATGCCAAATTTTTACGGTTTTATCTCCTCCACTACTAGCAAACTTCTCACCATCGGGACTAATAGCTAAGGAATAAACCCACTTGTTATGTCCGGGAATACTGTGTAAAGGTTCCCCAGTTTCTAAATGCCAAGTTTTGATTTTGTGACTCCCACTAATCAGCGTTTTGCCATCAGGACTAATAGCTAAAGAATAAATCCATTTATGATGTCCAGCTAAAGTTCTAATTAACTCGCCAGTTTGTAATTGCCAAATTTTGATACAACTGCGATCGCTAGTCCGATGACTACTAGCTAAAATCTGTCCATCAGGACTAACATTAATTGCTAAAACTCTCCCACAATTACCATTTAAAGTATGCAATAATTCCCCAGTCCCTAAATGCCACAATTTGATAGTATTATCATCATCTCCACTCGCCAAAGTATTACCATCATGACTCACAGCAACCGAAGAAGCTTTTCCCGAATGTCCATTTAAAGTCTGAATAATCGAAATATTATCTACTTTCAAATCATTGGGAATTTTGGTAATTGCACTCAGATGGTTGGGGATGGTAATTAAGCTAGTTTGACTTTTCTCGATCGCTGTATTTTTGCTGCTTAAATCTTCTAATACTGTTAACAATCGACATACCTGATTCAGACAAGATTCATCTCCTATTGCTTGCAAACAAACTTTGATATTTTCTAAGAAAATTCTGTCTTTAGCAGTAATTAAAGATTGTACAGTTTCTAAGGAAACATTACTTCCTTCTAAAGGAATTTGCTTCTGCTGTAACCAGAATTTAATTGCATAATTAACCCGATCTCTTGCCCAAGATTTATCTGGTAAAACAGTTAAACTATTAGCCAATTTCGCCGATATTTCTAAAAGTTTTTCAGGTGCTTCATTTTCCCATTTACTAAACAAATCACCATAAAAAGAGAGACATATTCCTAGTAGTTTTTCTTGCGACTCTTGCTTAATATCCGACGATATTTCCGGTAAAACTGGGGTGAGTTTATAATTAATTAAATGATGCAAATCTGCGATCCAACCAGCCAGAAAACAATAATAACTAATTAACCATTGCCACAAACATTGCCAATCTTCTTCATTACATTGATATGGCAGATTTAAATCTTGAGTAACAATACCAAGTTGCTGCCATTTTAACTCTTTTTCTAAAATTTCCAAATTCTTAACATTATCGCCACCCAATTCCTGAACTTCTGCTAAACTAACGCCAGCAGCTAATAATTTATTTGCCGTTTCTCGCCATTGCAAAGCACGGTTCTTTGTCGCTGCATAAACCATTTCCAGATAAGGAAATTGAGAAATAATGGTTTGATAAGAATAAGTAGGTTCAGCAATTCCCCAATAAGCAATCCGCAAATTTAAATGTTTGCCAATGATTTCTAGTTCTAAAATTAAAGTTGGTTCAAATTTCAGGACTTCAAATAAAGCTTTGATGCTAGTTTCTTGCTCAAATTCCTGATTTTTCCAGGCTTTAGCAATGAATTCAACAGGTCTTTGTTGACTATTTAAAGGGTAGTTTTTGCCGAGAAACTCTCTTAAACTTTGCGCTAAATTTAGTTCCCAGTCTGCTATTTTTTCCGGTGAATAATCATTACCTTGAATCTTGATTGGGGCGAGGAAAATTCGTAAAGGTTTCGGTGCATTATCCGGCGGTTGAGTTAAAAATTGAGAGGGAAGTAATTTTAAAGGCCAATTTTCAATAAATTGCTGATATTCGGGATACTTTTGGACAATTTCTCGCCCTGCTTCTACTAATTGTAAAACTGTTTCTCGATGATAAGCTGCAATTTCCTGTTCCCGTCGCCACTTTTGTAAATGGCGATTTTCGGGTGACTTTTCCCCGAATTCATCCGATTTAAATTGGTGAACTTCCTTAGCTTGTTCGTGCTTGATTGCTGCTAATCTTTCCTCCTGTAAGGCTGTGAATATTTGTGCGATCGCTGGTAAACCCTGGACTAGTAACTGTAAACCTAGCTCCAGTTCCATAAACTACTCTCCAATTTATCGTATAATCAACCTAGAATTATTCCCTATAATCGGGTAAACTTTCCCAATCATAGCTTTTAAGTATACCATCCTAGTTTAAGGATAAGTTAACACTAAAAACTATCGCTTATTTCTGACTCCAAAGCCATTAAAAAAATACTAAATTCCGGTTTACTTGACATTGATTTCTTGAGAAAATGCCAAAGCTGCTTCATAAGCAACCTGGTAATCCTTCCCGCCTAACATTACTTCACCATAATACTCGTAAGGCATTGCACCATAAACCGGAAGCGGATTATCTTCTGGGTAATCTTCTTTCGCTTCTTCCACTGCGGCGATTAGTTGCTTTACAGTCAAACAATGTGCCGGAAAATAGAACAGTTCTTCCGCCTGTTTATCCCAAAGGGTAAAGGATGGATCGACAACATGATTATCCAACTCTAGCCAACTATGTTCGATCGGAGGCAAAGATTCCCCCGCAATCACTAAAAAACCTTGCACATAAGTACAATTAGGATACAGTAGCGCCGCTTTGTAAGCATTTTCAAAAGCATTCTTAGCCAACTTTTTCAAAGATTGACCTACTTCTATGGAGAAAGTAGCATCTAACAGTTTATTCATACCTATTATGATATCATTTTCTCTTAAATTATAAACATTAATCAGCAAAAAAGAGGGAAAAGAAATAAACTTCTCTCCCTTTCCCATATCCTCAACATTTAGTTAACCATTACGATTAGTGTCATTATAAGCATCTCCATCAAAAGGTTGCACACCAGTTTCAGGATAGTCATCTTTCGCTGGAGTAAAAACTTTCATCGCTGATTCTAAGAATTTTTGAAACCCTTCTCTGATTCTTTGAGTAAATGGCATATTTTCCTCCCCTAATTCACTTTTCCTACTTCTGACATCCCCATATTAAAATAAATCATCTCCGATCCAACTCTATTAAAAGTCAGATTTATCAATGTTATCAAAAAACAAAACTCCTAACTATTAACAGATGCCAAATACTTCTTTTTTTCTTCTCTGTGTTCTCTGCGCCTCTGCGGTTTCAACAACTTAATTCAAAATCTTGTAGAGAGAGACGTTATATATAACGTCTCTACATTATGGGTAATCAAGCGAACACGATCGTAAGTCCCAAATTACCGATGTTGAGAGCCTAAATACTCATCTAAAGCTTCCGATCCCCCAATCAATTTGCCATCAATAAATACTTGAGGTACAGTTTTTGCACCAGTCACAGCTTGCAAAGAACGGGTAGTAATATCCTTACCCAAAACGATTTCCTCAAAATCAATTCCTCTTTCTTTCAAAGTAGCTTTAGCACGAGCACAATAAGGACAACCGACTTTGGTAAACAGGGAAACTAACTTAGGTTTCGCTGCTTGTGGATTGATATATTTTAGCATTGTTTCGGCATCAGAAACTTCAAAAGGATCGCCTTCTACCTCCGGTTCGATAAACATCTTTTCAATTACTCCATCTTTAACTAACATAGAGTAACGCCAAGATCTCTTACCAAAACCTAAATCCCTTTTATCAACTAACATTCCCATGCCTTCGCTAAATTCTCCATTACCATCGGGAATGAATTTTATATTTTCTGCCTGTTGATCTTTTTGCCACTCTTCCATTACAAAAGGGTCATTTACCGAGATACAGATAATATCATCGACCCCATTTTCTTTGAAAGTTGTGTATAGTTCATTGTAACCAGGAACGTGAGTGGAAGAACAAGTGGGAGTGAAAGCACCGGGAAGTGCAAAAACCACAACTGTTTTCCCGGAAAATAATTCATCAGTGGTAAAGTCTAACCATTTACCATCTTTACGGGTTCGGAAAGTTACATGGGGAACTCTTTCCCCTTCACGATTTTTTAACATTATTCTTATCTCCTATTTGGCAATGTTTTGCTGATGGTAGCATGATTTGTGAAGAATGATTTATGATTCAGACATCAGTGCGATCGCAAAAAAACCTGCAACAAATGCCAAAATGTTTCCTAATCTGTATAATAAGTGAGTTGTCCTTAGCAGCAAAAGTCAACATTAAAGGCAAAAAATTATGGCGCGAGGCGATCAAATCTATGCCATGAGACACTTTATTAACATTAAAGGCGTTTATGAACATCATGGGATTGACTGCGGCGATGGTACAGCTATTCATTACCGCAAACCTAGCGAAACTATTGAACGTACCTCTTTAGAAACTCTCGCCCAAGGTGGGATAATTTATGTGAAAAGATACCAAGTTTCTTTCATTAACGATGTAGTTGTGCGTCGCGCCGAAAGTCGTTTAGGAGAAAGAAAATATAACCTACTTTTTAACAACTGCGAGCATTTTGCTACTTGGTGTAAAACTGGAATTAACTTCAGTCAACAGGTAGTAGATTTTATTCCCATGTTACGTTATATTGATGTGGATACATTATCTGAACCTGTGAGCCGTTCTTTAGAAACCACTGCAAAAGACGAAACTACTCGGTTAGTTGAAGAAGCTCTTTCTCAAATTCGCACTACTTGGAATAACATTCAACCTCAGTATACTCAAACACTTAAACAAATGAATGATTGGGAAAAAGTAGCTAAGGAAGCTTTAAAGCGAAACCGAGAAGATTTAGCGAGAGCAGCATTACAGAAAAAACAACAGTATAAACAACAAGCTACTCAACAGGAAGAAATGCTGCAAAAGTTAGCTAAAATGACGCAAAATCTCATCGAAAAGCAGCAAGGAAACCAACAGATTTTATAAATAGATATCGTATCAGGAAACGATCGCAAAACTTTTAGATGAACTCTGAAACTATCTATGTAATTTTACGGCTTTTCCATACTGAAAATCCCTAGAAAATTAAAGATTACGTAAAGTTACGGTAAAAAAGCTCCGTTTTGATGAAATTTTAGTAAAGATGACTTTGCTTGAATTGAAATTACTCAGAGAATAAGTTAACTTAAGCCTGTATTATTACGGAGAAAAGCTGACTGTTAAGTTTTTGCTCCCCAGAAAATCCCCTAATTTTCAGAGGATTTAGTCAAAAAATTCCCAATTTGACAAGTACTGTTCTAGTTTGTGCAGCACATCTTTGCTTTGATGATATTGCATGACTGGGCTGGATTTGCGGGTGCTTTTTTTATCTATTTCTTAACATCAATTAAGTCCAAAATCTGCGAGCTATAAAGTTATGGAAAATCCGCCAAATCTTCTCCCTAATGACTCAACACTAACTAATTCCAGTTTGTTGCCACCTTTATCGATCGACAATACCCTAAGTAACCCAACTAACACTGGTATTAGTAATAGCATCGGTCAGGAATTAATCTTTGTTGACAACACGGTATCCATAGCTGACTACCAAGCTTTTATGCAAGGGCGAGATACCAGCGAACAAGTTTATATGCTCAACGGAAGTAGCGATGGACTAACTCAAATTGAGGAAACCCTTTCAGGCTACCAAAATGTAACGGCGGTACATATTCTTTCCCGTAGTGATAACACTGATTTGCTCTTGGGCAATGTCAGTTTAAACAACGACAATTTGCCCAATCATGCCGAGATATTGCAATCTTGGTCTGATTCATTAACACCAGAAGCCGATATCCTACTTTATAACTATGATGTAACGCAGAACGAACTCGGAAAGAGTTTTGCCCAACAGTTCGCAGATCTGACAGGGGCGGATGTTGGTACATCTACTAACTTGGGTGGACAATGGCAATTGGAGTTTAGCACAGGCAGCATTGAAGCGGGAAACTTTACGCCGCCTGTTGTTCAAGATCCGGTTGATGTGGTAAATACTTATACAGTAACGAATACAGCGGATAGTGGGACTGGCTCATTGCGGGATGCCATTACCCAGGCAAATACTAGCGCCGAAGCTGATTTAATTGTTTTTGACGCAACTGTTTTTGCTACTCCGCAAACTATCACCTTGACTAGTGGTAATTTGACGCTTACCGATCGCGCCAAGACAACAATTACCGGATTGGGAGCAGACAAAATCACCATCAGCGGGAATAATCAATCGAACATTTTCTTGGTGTTTGATGGCGCTAGTGCCGAAATTAGCGGATTAGCGATCGCTAACGGTCAAGCATTCAACGGCGCAGGAATTTACAACGCAGGAACCTTAACTCTCAGCAACAGCATCCTCAGCAGTAACACAGCCAGCAGAAGAAACGTTAAGGGCAATCTCGCATCTTACGGCGGTGCAATCTTCAACTCAGGAACCTTAACTCTGAATGACAACATCCTGAACAACAACTCAGGATTCTTCGGCGGCGGTATCAGCAACACGGGAACCTTAACCCTCAGCAACAATACCCTCAGCAACAACTCCGCATTCTTCGGCGGTGGTATCTTCAACGACTTTGGTACAGTCACCGCCAACGCCAGCACTTTCACTAACAACTGGGCAGAACATGACGGCGGCGGTATTTATAATGATTTTGGCACCGTCACCTTAAGCAACAGTACCCTCAATCTCAACTCTTCACAACACGACGGGGGCGGTATCTACAACGAGTTTGGCACTTTGACGATCGCCAACAGCACTCTCAGTGACAACTTGGCATATTACAACGGCGGCGGAATTGAAAACTTTGGTAGTTTGACAATTTCCCAAAGTACCCTCAGCAACAACTCAGCAGAAAACGGCGGCGGGATTCGCAATTATGGCGGTAGTGCCCAGATTACTTTAACAAATAGTATCTTGGCAAATAACAGCGGTGGCGATCTCAAACAACAAGCTGGCGCTACTACCACCACCACGGGAGTTAACTTAGTCGCAGACAGTAGCCTAACGGGTGCAAATATTATTAATCAAGATCCGCTTTTGGGTTCTTTGGCAGATAATGGGGGTTTGACTCAGACAATCGAACTGCTTGCTGGTAGTCCGGCGATTAATGCGGGAGATAACAGCCAAGTTCCCAGCGATCTCACTACCGACCAACGGGGTACGGGTTTTAATCGGATTAGTGGCAGTAAAGTAGATCTCGGTGCGTTTGAAGTGCAAGATGATTCGCCAGTTATCCCCGATAACATCGTCGTCACTTTCAACGAAGACTCTACTTATATATTTAGTCCCAGCACTTTCTCTTTCTCGAATAATCCAGGCGACACCTTACCAGGCGATGATTCGGGAGATGATTTAGGAGATGACACTCTTCCAGGCGATGATTCGGGAGATGAGTTAGGAGATGACACTCTTCCAGGTGATGATTCGGGAGATGATTTAGGAGATGACACTCTTCCAGGTGATGATTCGGGAGATGATTTAGGAGATGACACTCTTCCAGGTGATGATTCGGGAGATGATTTAGGAGATGACACTCTTCCAGGTGGTGATTCGGGAGATGATTTAGGAGATGACACTCTTCCAGGCGATGATTCGGGAGATGATTTAGGAGATGACACTCTTCCAGGCGATGATTCGGGAGATGATGGAACTGTAGAGGCAATACAAATTGTTAGTCTACCTACAGTTGGTTCTCTCACTTTTAATGGTAATCCGGTCACGGTGGATACGATCGTCAATGCCGCAGACTTGGGTAACTTGAAGTTTACCCCGGAAGCTGATGCTAACGGCGATGGTTATGCGAGTTTGCAATTCAAAATTGGAGATGGCACGACTTTTAGCACGGAAGTCTACGACCTGACTTTCAATGTTACCCCGGCTAATGATGCACCGATTTTTACAGCTAGCGATCCACCTGCGATCGCTGTAGACAGCGGATGGCAAACTCTCACCGACTGGGCGATGTTCAATCCAGGTGCTCCTAACGAGTCAGATCAAACTGCTACTTATATAGTTAGCAACATTTCCAATCCGGCGCTGTTTAGTATTCTCCCCTCGATTGATGCTAATGGTCAACTTACTTACGAGTCTGCCGCTGGTGCTGAAGGTACTTCTACCTTTGATGTGGTAGTTCAGGATAGCGGTGGCACAACCAATGGTGGTGTTGATACTTCTCCCCCGCAGACTTTTACTATTACTGTCAACTCTACTGGTGGTAGTCCTGAAATCAATGCCCCTACTGCTTTGAATGTGTTGTCTGCCAATAGTAGCATCAGCAGTATTAGTCTTAGTGATGACGGAGTTACGGCTACCAGTTCGGTGTCTTTGCAAGTAAATCGTGGGACTTTGGGGGTGAGTGCGATCGCAGATGTCACCGTCCAGAACAATAACACCGCCGCTGTCACTCTGGCAGGTAGCATCACTAACCTGAATACCGCTCTCAGCAGTTTGACTTACAACAGCGGTGACTTCACGGGTAGCGATTCTCTGACGATTACCGCAGGTAGTAATACCGCAAAGGTTGCCCTCACTGTTGCCCGTGATGTTGGCACTTTAGGCAGTTTCACCCTAGATATTACGGGTTCGATCGACAATGATGATTCATTTGACCTCTATCAATTTACGCTCGATCGACCTGGTACTTTCAAACCAATCTTAGGTCTTCTCAATGCCAACGCTGACATGGATATCCTTAATAGTAGCGGCGAATTGATTGTCTCTTTGACTAATCCGGGAACTCGCGCCGAACTAATTTCTTATCTGTTGGCAGCAGATACCTACTATGCCAAAGTCTACCAAGTCTCTGGTTCAACTACTTACAATCTGAAACTCAACACTATTTCCTCTTAAAAAACTGCCCCCAGATATATCTGGGGGCAGTAAGCTGTTACGCATTTAAAAGTCATATTGTAGGGTGCGTCAGATTTAGATATTTTCCTTTCTACATAAAGCTTTACCGTCTGACGCACCCTACTCGTTAATAAGTGATTTAAATGCGTAACAGCTTAACAGGTAATTAAACTTTTTAATAGTAAGAATTTACTGAGTTTCATTATATCCAGCCTTGATTAATCTAAGTTTCTGAGGAATCAGCTATTTTGACCGGAAATCTCCTAAAGTATGAGAATCTAAAACAGATTAGCTCAAGAAAAGAATAATACAGATGCGTTTAACCTCTCTGGATGTGTTTCGAGGTATTGCGATCGCAGGTATGATCCTAGTCAATACAGCGAGTTTAGGAAAAGTCTATCCTTTCTTAAGTCACGCTGACTGGAATGGCTGCACTTTGGCAGATTTAGTTTTTCCCTTTTTCCTGTTTATCGTCGGTGTGGCAATGTCTTTTTCTCTTGCTAAGTACACCAAGGGAAAACAAACTCCAGCATCAGTCTATTGGCGCATTTTTCGGCGTAGCATCATCCTTTTTGCTTTGGGTTTGTTGCTGAATGGCTTTTGGAATTACGACATTAGTAACATCAGAATTATGGGAGTGTTACAGCGAATAGCCCTAGCTTATTTATTCACAGCTTTAGCAATTCTGAAATTGCCCAAAAAGGGTTTGTGGGTATTAACAGCAATTTTACTTGTTGGTTATTGGGCGGCAATGATTTTAATTCCGGTTCCTAATTATGGTGCTGGAGTATTAACTAGGGAGGGAAATTTTGGGGCTTGGATCGATCGTCTCATCATTCCAACAACCCATCTTTACAAAGGAGATGGTTACAACTTAATGGGAGATCCCGAAGGACTATTTAGCACCTTACCCGCTATAGCAACCACACTTTTAGGTTACTTAACTGGCAACTGGCTACGAAAACAAAATCCTAACCCAAAAACCAGCATAAACTTAGCATTAATTGGCATTATTTGTTTATTCATTGGTTGGAATTGGGGTTTATTATTTCCCATCAATAAAAAGCTGTGGACAAGTTCTTTTGTTCTATTTACTTCGGGATGGGCAATGCTCTTATTAGCCGGATGTTATCAATTAATTGAAGTCCGCGAATTACGCCGTTGGGGAAAGCCATTTGAAATTCTCGGATTAAACGCCATTTTCATTTTTGTCGCTTCAGTTTTAGGCTTGAAACTAATGGCAAAAATTCAAATAGGCACAGGCGAAACTGCCATCAGTATCTACAATTGGATTTACCAAAATTTATTCGCATCTTGGGCAGGTGAAATGAACGGTTCTTTACTATTCGCCTTAATAACGCTGTTATTTTGGTGGGCAGTTGCTTATTTAATGTACGCCAAAAATTGGTTTTTCAAAGTCTAAGAAAGGAAAGGGTAAAGGGTAAAGGTGAAATTTAATTCCCCTCTGCCCCTGAAGCCCCTCACCACTTGGGAGAAGCAACAATTAACTCCGTTGCTTCTTTCTTCGGTAACGGTTTGGCAAAGAAGTATCCTTGCCCAAATTCACAGTTTAATTCTCGCAGTTGTGCTAGTTGTTTTTCCGTTTCAATTCCCTCTGCAACTACACTCATTTTCATCGTTTCGGCAATTTTCTTAATGGCTGGAATTAAACCTAAACTTTCTAAAGTGCCATCTAATTTACTCACAAAAGAACGGTCAACTTTCAATGTATCAACTGGAAAATTATGCAGATAACTTAAGGAAGAATAACCTGTACCAAAGTCATCAATACTTAATTGAATTTGTCTTTGGCGTAGGGCTTGTAAAATTGCTTTAGCAGATTGAGCATTGTTAATAAACGCACTTTCGGTAATTTCCAATTTCAAACATTGCGGATTGATTTGGGTTTCAGCTACAATTTGGTCAATTTGTTCTACAATATCTAATTGAGCGAATTGTCGCGCCGAGATATTCACACTCATAAATATCGATTCATCTATGAGTTTTTTCTGATACCATTCTTGGATTTGATGACAAGCTAATGACAATACTAATTTACCAATGGAATTGATTAATCCTGTTTCTTCGGCTAAGGGAATAAACAAAGCTGGGGAAACTGTTCCTCTGCTGGGATGTTGCCAACGAACTAAGGCTTCAAATCCGGTAATTTTGCCTGTGGAAAGGGAAATTATTGGTTGATAATGAACAACAAATTCTTCTTGGTGAATGGCTTTTCGCAAGTCGTTTTCTAACTGTAAAGCTTGCACTGCGGCAGCGTGCATTGTCGGATCGAAAAGGTGATATTGTCCTTTTCCTAATGTTTTTGCTCGATACATTGCGGTGTCAGCATCCCGCAATATATGTTCGGCTTGTTCGTAACTAGAATTACCTAAAGCAACACCAATACTAGCATTAATAAAAACTTCGTTTCTTTTTAATTGAAAGGGAAATGAAAGAGCTTTTAGTATTTGATCTGCTACTTGAGTTGCATTGTTAATATTATCAATTTCTTCCAGGAGAATGGCAAATTCGTCGCCGCCAAATCTAGCGATCGTACTCTTTGGCATTATAATCGATTGTAACCGATGAGTTAAGGCAACTAACAGTTCATCTCCCACTAAATGACCGAGAGAATCATTAATTACTTTAAAGCGATCGCAATCCAAAAACAACACCGCAAACTGATAATCCCTATTCTCCTGAGCCAAATTCAGTAACTCTACCAATCTCTCCATAAAAAAGGCTCGATTAGGTAAACCCGTCAACGCATCATGGAGAGCCATATTTAGCAGTTTTGTTTGCAACAATTTGCGTTCCTGAATTTCTCGTTTTAACTCTTCAATTGCTATTTGTAACTGATAAGTCCTTTCTTTTACTCTCGCTTCTAATTCCGCATTCAATTTTTGATTTTGCAGCTTGGCAGCTTTTAAACTCAATTGCAAACGCACTCTAGCTAAAACTTCTTCAAATTGAAAAGGTTTAGTAATATAATCAGCACCACCTACAGTAAAAGCTCTTATCTTATCAAAAGCATCATTTAAAGCACTTAAAAAAATGACCGGAATTTCCGCAGTTTTCGGATTAGATTTCAGTTTTTCACAAACTTCATAACCATTCATTACTGGCATCATAATATCTAGCAAAATCAAGTCTGGCAAAACTGTATCCATTGCCGTTAGCGCCATTTGTCCAGTCAGCGCCTTACGCACGTTATAACCTTCGTTTGCTAAAAATGATGAAATTAGACGTAAATTCTCTGGCGTATCGTCAACAACTAAGATATCTTCTTTCCGGGTTACAGTTTCTTCATTAGTAATCTCTATGTCATCATTCATGACTTATAGCCTCTTTGCCCAAAGATGCGGATTTATGTTCAGTATTCTGTTGCTCATTTTACTTTCTTTGAGTGATACTTTAACTTTCGCTAATTATTTGAGTTAATTGCATAATTTGCTCAAACTGGAAGCCTTCTACTAAATCATTCAAGGTAGAAGTTAAAACAGGAATTTCTGGGGGAATTTGCTGAATCAGTTCCAAAATTAAATTATCACTTCCTTGGGCAGCTGCATGATATAAATTTTCTATCCACTCTAGGGGCATTGTTTGTAAGCATGAGATTAAAGAATCATTTTTGACTGGTACTACATCTTCATTAATTGTTTCTTCTTCATACAGGTATTTTACACCTAAATGTTGAGATATTTTTTCTAATAACTCTTGTGCTTGGAAAGGTTTACGCACAAAGTCATCACATCCAGTAGATAAAATAACTTGTCGGTCTTCTTCAAAAGCACTAGCAGTGAGAGCAATAATCACCGTTGCTTGACCTTTCAAATGATTTTTGATCTGTTTGGTAGCTTCATAACCATTCATTATAGGCATTCGCATATCCATCCAAATTAAATGGGGTTCCCAAGCTTCCCAAATTGCCAAAGCTTGTTGACCATTTTCTGCTTCCCGCACGGCAAAACCCAGAGAAGCCAGCAATTTAACTAATAATAATCGATTAGTTACTTTATCTTCAACTACTAAAATGCGATAAATTGGTTGATTTGGTGCTAGTCCGACAATTTTTCTGGTTTCAATATTCTCTCTATTTTTCTGGCTAGATTGAGCAATTTTCACCGGAATTTTAAAAGTAAATTTTGAACCTACACCAAGTTCGCTAACAACAATAATTTTTCCTCCCATTAGTTCGACAAATCTTTGACTAATAGATAAACCTAAACCTGTTCCTGTACCAGAGTTTAAACCAGTGGTAGTTTGGGCAAAACAAGTAAATAATTGCGCCAATTCATGTTCTGCAATACCGGGACCAGTATCAGAAACTTCAAATAGTAATAATTTAGTATTTGCTAATTCTTCTTCAGAATTGGTGACTAGATTGATTCGTAAAGTCACATTACCAATTTGGGTAAACTTAATCGCATTACTCAACAAATTAATTAAAATTTGACGCAGTTTAGCTTCGTCAGTTTTAATGTATTGTGGTACGGCAGAATTACACTCAACAATAAGATTTAATTGCTTATTTTTTGCTTTCAATCTAAACATTTCTTCTAAATTATTTAGCAGATAATGTAAGTCGAAATCATGTTCGTTGAGCGTTACTCTTCCAGCTTCAATTTTGGACATTTCCAGAATTTCGTTAATTAATTCCAGTAAATGTTCTCCACTACGGCTAATTATTCCCAGAGATTCTTGATGCTCAATTGCTAAATTTTTGTCACGGTTTATGACTTGAGTAAAACCCAAAATTGCGTTTAATGGTGTGCGTAATTCGTGACTCATATTAGCTAAGAATTCGCTTTTAGCACGATTAGCGGCATCAGCAGTTTCTTTAGCTTTCATGAGTTCAATTGACTGTTGTTGAGTTTTGGCTAATAATTCTGCTTGTTGTAAAGCTACTCCTAGTTGATTACCGATTTGCACAACCATTTTAATCTCTGCCTCTTGCCATTGTCGGGGAGCAGAATTTTGGTAAGTTGCTAATAATCCCCACAGTTGATTCCCGCAGAAAATCGGGACAATAATATAGGCTCTAGCTTGTAGTTTTTCTAATAATTGTAAATAGCAATCGTCGAAGTTTGTAGTGTAAATATCGGTGACACAACGGTAAGTTGTTCCACTGCGATAAATTCCTCCTTGGGTTTCTTGTAAGTAAGTATCTTGGAGTTGGTTATAGGTACTGTCTAAAGCTTTTACGGCACATTTTTCTTTTTTGATAGCAATTTTTCTTAATTCTGGTTGCTCTAATTGTTGGTCTACTAATAAGTTCCAACCTGCTGCTACTGATTCGGCAACCAATTCTCCACTCCAATCGGCGTTAAAGCGATAAACCAGTACTCGATCGCACTCCACAGCTTGGCGTAACTCGTGAGTAGTGGCACTAAAAATTTGCTTAATGTCGAGGGTTTGGCGCATTCTTTGGATTACTCTGGCGATCGCTCTTTCTCGGTCAGCTATTTCTCGCAAAGTTGACTCTATTTTTTTGCGATCGCTAATATCGCGCACCACACAAACAGAGGAACTTCCATCAATTTTGGTCATGGTCATTTCTTGTGGGAAGCAGCTACCATTTTTCCTTTTACCTGTTGTTTCTAAGCGACAATTACCAGATTTGGCGAACTTCGGGGTTAACTCTTGTTGCAAGCGTTCTATTTCCGGCTTTTCATAAAGATTTCGCCAATTTTCTCCTAGTAATTCCTGCTCATTTTCGTAACCAAAAAGCCCGATATATGCTTCATTTAAGTAAACATATTTATCCTCCGCATTAATAATTGCTATGCCATCATTCACTGCTGCCATTGCTGCGGCTTGTTGCTGTAAGGCTAATTCGGCACGTTTGCGATCGCTAATATCACGAATAATTCCCACTAAAACTTGCTCATTTGAGCCATCTCGAAAAGCGATTTTTTTAGTTAAAATTGTGTGGTTATTCCCAGAACTATCGGTTAATTCCTCCTCCCTTTCATGCTCGATGCCACTACTAAAAACTAAGTCATCATATTGCCAAAAAACCTCGGCTTCTGCGGGAGGCAAAAAATCGTAATCTGACTTCCCAAGTAACTTTTCACGAGGATGACCGATTAATTGACAAAAGGCTTCATTGACCATTGTCCAACGATGTTGTTGATCCTTCACAAAAATTGGGTCGGACAAGGCATTGAGTACCCTGTCTAAAAAATCTTTATTAGTCTTTAAACGAGTTTCACTTTCTCGTAAAGCTAGTTCCGCAGCCGTTCTTTCCTTAATCTCTGTTCCCAAAGCTAAATTAGCCGCTGTTAACTCAAAAGTTCGTTCTCGCACCCGAATTTCTAACTCATCATAAGCTTGTCGTAAAGCCAACTCCGCCTTTTGTCGTTCAATAATCTCTCGTTGTAATTCCACATTTAATACTTCTAGTTGTTCCGGTGTTTGTAATGCTAAAAATTGTGGTAACAAATTTACCATTTGCCATGCTGTGTAGCAGGATACCAAAGCTGTTAAAGCACTCTCTATTCCTGTTAGCCAGTAAGCGGGATGCCACAATGTCCAAACTTCCAGCAAGTGACCTAAACCACAGAGAATTATAAAGGCACTAAACAAAAGGAAAACTTTGTGGAAGGGCACATCTTTTCGCTTACAGACAAAGTAGATCAATAGTGATGGAATCGAAAAATAGGCGATCGCTATTAACAAATCGCTAACTAAGTGTAATCCAACCAGTGGCGGTTTCCACAAATAGCAATGACCATGAGGAATAAACTGGCTAGGTGAAATGAAATTCTTAATTATTTCCCACATTCTTTAATTCTTTAGGTTTCTTAAAGGAGTATTTGATTTCCACTGTAACCTCCGATTCACGCCCCCATTATTCATATATTTTACCTAATAAGAGCTAATAAGATGTTGCTTGACCGTTAAAGTAGTTTTAGTCTTTATCATTATTTCCAATATTTTAAAACTTTTTTACATTTTGGCAATATAGCTCTACCGTTTTGCGTGTGTTCTTCGCTACATTTTTTTGTAAACCCTTAGATAGATTTACTTATTTACATATTAATTTACTATTTGTAAATAAATTTAACTATTTAATGCTTAGTTGAGGCTAACTCCCTTAAGTTAGCCGAAAATGTCGTTTGCCAACTGCGATCGTCTCACCCAATTAATTAATTCTCGAAAGTTGGGTAAGGAAATTGACTGGCGATGTTCCACACAGATTACATTGGGAATTTGCGGCAAGTTTTCTAACCAAACTGTTAGTGGGATCGTGGGATCGGGAGGTGTCGATCGCGCACCTTTCAGCTGCAATTCTTCAATAGGGAATTGCCAATTGAGAAAAAAATCATTTAAATTTATGCCACTATCTAACAAATGACCAGTATCGATCGCCAAACCAAAAACACTCGGTTCATTGAGCATTGCCATTAATTTAATCACATCTTTGGGATCTTTGGGATCGGTAAAAGCCCCAGCACGTAAAGGACTCAAAGGTTCAATCATCATGCGAATTCCTAGACTTTTGGCGATTGGGACTAAAGAATGAAAAAACTCTAAACAGCATTCCAATGGGCGATCGATTATTTCAAACCCAAAACCGCAAACAGTAAGAATCCGAGGTGCATTTAACCGCGCCGCCAACTCCAAAGTTTCTTGAACATGAGAAAAAGCTGCTTGGCGAACCGCAGTTTCCGGGTGCAAAGGATGAAATTCGTGCATTTTATATGCTTGCACAGTCACCACTTTCAAACCTTGGTATAATTCAACTTGGCAATCACTTGTATTTGCCACTTCTAAAGCCAAATTTTCCGCCAAAGCTAAACTCAATCGTTCCGCCAAAGTTGTTCCCGGAATTGAACTTTCGTTATAAGCTAGCACCCAATTATTACCAACCCAATTATTATTTATCTTAAATCAATGCCAGAACCAAATCTCTTGATTCCCCAACTTACAGATGACGGTTCCTTCACCTTTTTTTCCGCCGAATTTGGGGAAACCTTTCACAGTCAAAGTGGGGCAATTCAAGAAGCGGAAGCTAAATTTGTTCAACCTTTACAGTTAAAGCAGCAAGCCGAAAAACCGAAATTGCAACTATTAGACATTTGTTATGGTTTAGGGTACAATACCGCCACAGCACTAAAAACAATTTGGCAAATTAATCCCCATTGTCAGGTAGAATTATTCGCCTTGGAATTAGATGCCACAGTCCCCGCAGCTGCATTAGCGCATAACTTGACCGATAATTGGCTCGAACCGATTCCGCAAATTCTCAGTCAAATGGTGAGCGATCGACAAATCCAAACCCACAACTTAAAAGCCAGCTTATTAATTGGCGACGCTCGTACCACCATCCAACAACTACCAAACAACTGGCAAGCCGACGCAATTTTCCTCGATCCCTTTTCCCCGCCCAATTGCCCCCAACTGTGGACAGTGGAATTTTTAGGCGAAGTAGCCAAACATCTGAAGCCAGAAGGTAAACTTGCTACCTATTCCTGTTCCGCTGCCGTGAGAACTGCCCTGTTAGCCGCTGGGCTAACAATTGGGGCGACTACACCAGTAGGAAGAAAATCACCAGGAACGATCGCCAGCTTTAACCCCACAGACTTACCACCCCTATCCCAACAAGAAAAAGAACACCTACAAACTCGCGCCGCCATTCCCTACCGAGATCCGAATTTATCCGATCGAGCAAATATAATTTTGCACCGTCGCCACTTAGAACAACAAGCCTCTTCATTAGAATCCACCTCACACTGGAAAAAACGCTGGATAATAGCTTAAGAGGGCGATCGCTTAGCAACCCGTAGGAATCAATTCTCCACCCCAAAAATTTGTGACTTAAATCACAAAACCTAAAGTTTTGTCTCACTGCTAAAAATCGGAAGATATATTTTCCTATAGTTAGTATTGATGGTGATCCCCATTGCAAGGGAAAATCTTCTTTAGTTACTATTTGTGGTAGCGAATCGTAACTTGCTCTTTAAGTAAAGTACGTCATAAAAAAACCCCATTTTACGTAATCTTTATAGATTTAGGAAGGCGAAAGTGACCGTGAGTCCTCGTTTTGATATAGCTGTTGATTCATTCGGTGCAACCAGTGCCTTAGACACCTCATCGACAAAAGAGAGTGGCTTTAATTTGGATCAGCCAAAAATTCTCGTTGTTGACGATCACGCTGCTAGTCGCATGACAGCAGCCGCCCTTCTCGCAGTAGAAGGCTACGAAGTACTGGAAGCAGAGAATGGCCCAGCAGCATTAGTTACAGTGGTGGAAAGCCAACCAGATGTAATTCTGCTGGATGTAATGATGCCGGGAATGGATGGGTTTGAAGTTTGTCACAAATTAAAACAAGACGAACAAACTCGACTAGTCCCAGTAATTTTTATTACAGCACTTAACGATCGCCGATCGCGCATCCGCGGCATAGAAGCCGGAGGAGACGACTTTCTCACCAAACCATTCGATCGCCTAGAACTAGCAGCCCGTGTCAAATCATTAGTCCGGCAAAAACGCTTAAACGAAGACTTAGATCACGCCGAACAAGTAGTATTTTCGATCGCCAGAGCCATAGAAAGCCGCGATCCCAACACAGGGGATCACTGCGAAAGACTAGCCGCAATGGGCAAAGCCTTCGGCACCTACCTGGGACTTTCTCGTTCCGAAATCCGCGACTTAATGTGGGGTGGATATCTTCACGACATCGGCAAAGTTGGGATTCCCGATGCCGTACTACTGAAAAAAGGTCAATTCACCGAAGAAGAACGGCTAATCATGAATCAGCACGTTTTGATAGGTGAAAAAATTTGTCAACCCCTGCGAACCATGCACGGCGTTCTCCCAATTATCCGCCATCACCACGAACGCTGGGACGGTAGCGGATACCCAGACAGGTTATCAGGAAATCAAATCCCCTACCTAGCCCAAGTGTTCCAAATCATTGACATTTACGATGCCTTGACTAGCGAAAGACCTTATAAAAAAGCATTTCCGATCGAAGAAGCCCTAAAAATAATTCACCAAGAAACAGCCAAAGGCTGGCGAAATCCTCAGTTAGTCGATCAATTTATCGAATTTATTAGTTACACACAATTAAAAATCAGCCCTGACCCAGAATAAAATTTACTCTGTGAATGAAGAATCCTCGTGTCTTTAGACCGAGGAGTGTCAATTCGTTAATCTAATTACATAGTGGGTACGAAGCGCGGTATACTGCGGTATTTGTAGACTCTGTGTTCAAAAAATGGTAGCAGTAGCGATATTAGCGGCGGGACGTGGGACGCGAATGAAATCCCAATTACCCAAAGTATTACATCCCTTGGGCGGACGTTCCCTCGTAGAAAGAGTAATTCAAAGTTGTCTGGAAATTAACCCAGTTAGGCGCATTGTAATTATTGGTTACGAAGCAGAAAGAGTTAAAGCCGATCTCAACAATATTCCCGATTTAGAATTTGTCGAACAAAAAGAACAACTGGGAACAGGTCACGCTATCCAGCAATTATTACCTCATTTAGAGGGTTTCAGCCACGATTTATTAGTTTTAAATGGCGATGTACCTTTATTGCGCCCCCAAACAATTAAACATTTAATCGAAACTCACAAACAAAATAAAAACTCTGCCACTTTGTTGACGGCGCATTTGCCCAATCCCAAAGGATATGGACGAGTATTTTGTAACGGTCAAAACATCATTCAACAAATAGTAGAAGATCGAGATTGTAGCGCCGCCCAAAAGCAAAATAACCGAATCAATGCCGGAGTTTATTGTTTTCATTGGCCTGATTTAGCGAAAATCTTACCCAATTTAAAAGCCGACAACGACCAAAAAGAATATTATTTAACTGATGCGGTAAATGAACTTCAGCCAGTAATGGCAGTTGATGTGGAAGATTATGAAGAAATTCTGGGGATTAACGATCGCAAACAACTAGCAGTAGCTCATCAAATATTACAGGATAGAGTTAAAGATTATTGGATGACATCTGGAGTAACTTTAATCGATCCTGATAGTACAACGATCGACGATACAGTAGAAATTCAACCCGACGTAATCATTGAACCGCAAACCCATTTAAGAGGCAAAACTGTAATTGGTACAGGTAGTAGAATTGGCCCAGGTTGTTTAATTGAAAATAGTCAAATTGGCGAAAATGTCACAGTACTTTATTCCGTAATTACTGATAGTATAGTGCAATCGGGAACAAGAATTGGCCCATACACTCATTTGCGCGGTCATGTAGATGTCGGGGAAAATTGCCGGATTGGAAACTTTGTGGAACTGAAAAATACTCAATTGGGAACAAAGACTAATGTCGCCCATTTATCTTATTTGGGAGATGCTACATTAGGCGAAAAAGTGAATATTGGTGCCGGGACAATTACCGCTAATTATGATGGAGTGAAAAAACATCATACTACGATTGGCGATCGCACAAAAACAGGTTCCAACAGCGTATTAGTCGCCCCCATAACTATCGGTTCAGATGTGACAATTGCCGCAGGTTCCACAGTCACCGAAAACGTTCCCGATGATAGTTTAGTAGTAGCGCGTTCTCGGCAAATAGTCAAACCAGGTTGGCGGTTAAAAAGCGAACAAAACACCGACAAAAGTTAACAAATTACTTTTGAGTTGTAGGGGCAGGTTTAGCAAAAAATTCTGTAGTCACTACCAAAGAATTAACCAGAAAACCTGCCCTTACATAGTTTTAACTTAAAATAATTAATGGATAGAAATCGTTGACATCAAATTTGTTGGATTGAAAATTTGAATTAACACAAAAAAAAGTGGGCATTGCCCACCATTTCTTAATCAGTTACGCATTTAAAAGTCATATTGTAGGGTGCGTCAGATTTAGATATTTTCTTTTCTACATAGGCTTTACCGTCTGACGCACCCTACTCGTTAATAAGTGATTTAAATGCGTAACA
>NZ_JBHFNS010000056.1:0-54361 GCF_041929135.1 Floridaenema fluviatile BLCC-F154
CTATAGCAGTGTATTGAGTTGTTTTTCCTTTAGCCTTAAACTCTAGGACAATCATTTGCGTGGAAAAATCCTACGCAAATATCCTATCATAAATAAAGCCGTCCTGCAAGGACGGGGCTTTAGACCCAATTTTTTCGGTAAATCTAGTATCTCGATCGAATTTTCTAGTCCCCAGTCCGCAACTAATCTGTTTCCCGAATCACACCTGTATCAACAAAACGAACCCCAGAACCTTGGAAAGGTTCAGCGCCAACATTCCAATTAAAATCGCTGACACGCAGGACAACAGCAGCTAATTGTAAATCTGGGTTATAACGAACAGTCACCCCGTAAGTACGGCGACTATATTCTAAGAAAAAGTCGGTGCTAATGCTTTCTCTAGTATCCAAATTAATTGATGATTGAAACCCGACTCTAAATGGCCCATAAATTTGTTGAGTCAGTCCAAAAGATAAAACTCGATCGTCAACAATGCGGTCAAAAAAGAAAGGAGATAAACCATTTAAAAGTACATGAGTGTAACGGATATTAAAAGCAGTATAATCGAAAAAAGGACGAGAAAAATGTCCGAATTGACCTTGTAAACCAATACTTGCACTTAAAGAACTTTGGGTATCGCCACTGGTATAAAAACTAGTATTACCAGACAAAATTGGTACTACTTGGACAAAAGGAATTACCGGATAGGGAGTATATCTTAACCCTTCAGTTGGAGTTGCTGGTAAAGGTTTTCCGCGCCAAAGAAAGATACCGCGACTGACAGTAGCAGCGGCTTGAAACCGACCTAATTGAGTGCGAACATTGGTAAATACAGGTGGTAATAAATCTAAGCGATCGGTATTTGCCGTAATATATTGTGCGCCTAATTGATAAGTGAGATTAATTCCGGTATCTCCCAAAGGAATTACAGGAGAAAGTAAGACAGCGCCCCAAGATTCGTGAACATCTTGAAAACCTAGAGAACCATTGAATAAGCGATCGCGAAAACTATACTCGATCGATAACCGATGAGGATAAGTAGTACCAATAATTTGTTGTGCCCTTAAAGAAGCCCGAATTTTATCTTCTGGTTCATCCCAAAAGTTAAAATTTTTCACAATTACCGAAGCTACAACCGCAGTTCTTTCCGTTAAACTTGCGGTCATAATAGTTCTTAAACCAAACAATTCTGCGGGATTACCAAAACCCTCAAAAACTGCTCTTTGGAGAAAGAATTGAGGTGTTAAACGCAATCTAACTTTTGGGCCCAAAAAATAAGTTAAAGGTGCTTCAATAAACAAACCACCCCGATCGCCATCATCATAACCAAAACGGGCGATTGGTGGTTCTCGTTCCGTGCGATCGAACACAAAGCGCGATTGTAAAAGCGGTAGGGAAAAACCCTGATCGAAAACGATCCGCGGTCTAACCGTATCTACCACATCGCGTAACGGCGACTCCTGAGTTAATACCGCCCTTGGTGTCCGAATTTCCAACTCTGGAGGTGAAAATGGGTCATTTGTAATGCGAACATTGGTCGCCGTCCAACCTCTAGGGTAAAATTCCAGATTTTCCGCCTCAAAGCGGATGCGATTTACTTGACCCTGGCGACCGCTTCTGACAGGGGGTAAATTAACATTTGCTCTCCCACCCCCAACAGAAAAAGTCAACCCAGCTGCCCCTGTGACGCGCTGCGCGGGTTGGTCTTCTAGGAGGCGATCGCTCAACGGGCGATCGACCACTAAAGCCGGATTCGCCAAAGCAGTTTCCGAGTCAAAAGTCAACTCCACACCACTAGTAGGGGCAAAAATTTCCCCCCGACTTTTTTCCAAAGTCCCCGTATCTTGGACAAAATTGTAAACCAAACGTTCGCCACGCAACAGCTGATTTCCGCGGCGAAAAGCCACATCACCTTCTGCTACCGTGACGCGAGTTGCCAAATTTCCTTGTACGCGATCGGCATCCAGTACCCCCCCTTGGTAGCGCACCACCACATTACCTTCAGCCGTAAAAATTTGGCGAAAGATATCGAACTCTTGGCGATCTGACGATACCTCAACTATTCCCACCAAAGCCGGAACATTTCCCGGAGATTGGGAAGTTGGGGACTGAATTTCAATTGGGCCAATCGTCGGGGCGATATGTCCTTCCAAGAGGAAGTTTAATTCCTCAGCGGTTTGTTTCTGAAAACTCAAACTTGTAGCTTCAGGAAAAGCTGGTTCTTGTTTCCAATCGCTAACTACCACTTCCCTTGGTTGCGAGATTCCCAAACCTTGAGTTTCACCCAACAAAGCGGCGCTAGTAGCCGTACTAGCAGGAAGCGGTGCAGCATCAGTTTTTTCTGGCGAATTAGCCGCTATTTCGGCATTTGGTGCAACTCGATCGGAATTTTTGCCCAAGTCTTTAGGGACAAGCTTTTGGGCTGGTAAATGTTGCACGATCGCAGGCTGTTCCGGTGGCAAATCTGGGTAGGGCATTTTTCACCCCAACGAAGCGATCGAACAACCCAGACGCACAGCCCCAACTGCATAAATAGCTTTTAGGGCGAGGAAAACCCCGCCCAGAGAAGCTAGGAGGTGGTTTAACTGCGTTTTATTCCAAATCGCGACGTTTTGGGTTACGAGAAGGATCATTAGATAGGAATCCAAAGACGAACAGTAAGACAAAGAAGGCAACAACAACATTGACAACTACTTTCAGGGTTAACATTGCGGTATCTCCAGAAGGTGTGAACAGCCGAACCTATCGGTCAACTAGGTAAGACAGTTCTCTATAATACCGAAAGATCGTCCTCTTTTTTCATTAGAGTTGGGGATTGGGGATTGGGGACTGGGGACTGGGGACTGGGAGAAATAATTTCTCAAGGGATTGACTTTGCTGGTGAACCTTTGTTCCCGATGCCCGGAAATTGGCAAAACTTAACTTTCACACTGCTATTAAATCTGGAAAATTGTCCCAAGCGAAAAATCATGACTATTTATTTTTACAGTACTCGCGATCGTTATGGCTGCTTTTCCAATTTTTCACCTCACGGATTTGAATTAGAAGGAGTTTATTGGTCAACAACCGAACATTATTTTCAAGCCCAAAAGTTTGCCGAAACACCTCATTGTGAGCAAATTCGCCAAGTAAAAACCCCCAAAGATGCTGCCAAAATGGGACGAGACAGAAAACGTCCTTTGCGTCCCGATTGGGAACAAGTCAAAGAAGAAATTATGGGAAAAGCCGTATTAAAAAAATTTCAAAGCCATGCAGATATTCGGGAAATATTACTAGGAACAGGAGAAGAAGAAATAGTAGAAAACTCACCAATTGATTATTACTGGGGTTGTGGCGCTGACGGTAGTGGTAAAAACAGACTAGGAGTAATTTTAATGGAAGTGAGACAAGTAATTCGCGCTAATCCCGAAAATATCCAAACTTAAAAAAACTTCCACTTCCCAACAGTAAAGCTATATTTACATCTGTGTTCATCTGTGTGTATCTGTGGACATCTGTGGTAAAAAATCCTTAACCTCCGACTCCTACCATAAACCATTATAAACATCTGCATTTATCTGCGTTCTAAAATGAATCAACTTCAAAGAATAACCATTTCGCCAGACCAAATTGAAAATCAAAAAATCACTCTTACATCGGAACAATATCATTATTTAATTCGAGTATTGCGGTTACAAAAATCCGATCGCTTCATCGCCATGAACGGACAAGGACAATGGTGGTTAGCAAAACTATTAGGACAACAAGCAGAAATTATCGAACCAATTGCAATTCACACCGAATTACCGATTTCAGTTACCCTAATTATTGCCTTACCGAAAAACGGATTTGATGAAGTAGTCAAACAAATAACGGAATTAGGAGTAACTAAAATTATCCCAGTAATTAGCGATCGCACAATCCTCAAACCCAGCCCCCAAAAAATCGATCGCTGGCGACGAATTGCCAACGAAGCAGCCGAACAATCCGAACGCCAAATCGTTCCCGAAATCCGCGAACCAATCCCATTTAAAAATAGTTTTTCCCTAGTTAATCAACCAAAATATATTTGTTACGCCAGGGGAAACTCGCCCCATTTACTTAATTATTTAATACCCCCTTCCAATACAGCAATTACGATCGCTACAGGACCCGAAGGAGGCTGGACAGAAAAGGAAATACAAGAAGCGATCGCCGCCGAATTCCAAACAGTATCATTAGGAAAGCGGATTCTCACCGCCACACTCGCCCCAATAGTTGCCCTTTCCCTAGTAACAGCAACCACAGAAATGGGAAGTATTAAATAAGAGATATTAGATAAAAAAGGTTTTTAGAAATCAATGATTAACCAAGTCGCCGCCGCATTTGACCGCAAAGACTACCGGGAAACCGCACGTTTACTCAAACTTTTACTCAAAGAATCGCCCCAAAACCCTTGGGGACACTTGTACGCCGCCCATTTGCACCAAGTCACAGGCAAACTGGAAAAAGCCGAAACCATTTATCGTCAGCTATTGCGGGATACCAGCAACCCGAAAATTGTCTCCCAAGCCCGTCAAGGACTACAAAACCTTGAAAAAACCCAAAAAGAAAAACGCCGAGAGGAAATCGCTAAAGCAAAAGCCGATCCTAGCGACACCGAACCCGGCGTATTAATTTTAGAACCAGTGAATAACGAGGCTAAACAACAAGCCGCCCAAAGCTTTGCCCAAATTATGAATATTGACCCCTACAGTGCCAGATTAAAATTACAAAGTAGAGGTTGGCGGTTGTTGCGAACGGGTGCGATCGGAGAACTGCGATTTTACGGTCAACAGCTACTTAAGGCACAAATTCCCTGCTTTTGGATCAAATTAGCCGATATTGAGAAAATCAACGTCTTCCGCATCAGCTACTTCCAATCAATTTATCCTCACGCCACCGTAGTTTGTTACAACCAACAAGGTCAGCTAGGTTCCCTAACTTTCGACTGGCAAGAAATCACGCAACTAATCCAAGGACAACTGCCGATTTTTGAAGAAGTCGTAGACCTCGACTTCCGCAACAGGCTACAGCGCAAAGTACAAACTCAAGACTACGCCCAATTTTGTGACTTACACCTACCAGCGAGAAACTGCATTCTGCGTTTGTGGGATAGTAACTACCAGTTTCAGCAAGGTATTACCTTTATTCCCGATCCAGAGCAAGCTACCACTAGAATTAACTGGAACGGTTTACTCGAATTCTTGAGTCATCAAACGCCACAAGCAAAAGTCTGGTCTGATTTCACCGCCTTTGCTGAAACTGTACTCGACCACATTGAACTTCTAAACCGCATTCCATCCCACATTACTTTATTCCGCAGACAGCCAACCCACTGGGACCCAGCTTTTCAGTTGTACAGTAGCCTCGCTTTCCTTAAATCTTTGTAAAAGGCTCCAAGGCAGAAGGGGAAAGTTCGGAGTTTTGAGTTAAAGAGAAAGTTTTAAATTCAAGAACTTCCCATTTCCCCATCTCTCCATCTCTCCGTTCCCATCCTCATTTCCTTTCACCAAATTAACTACTACTTAGAAGTTTTGACCTGACGTGCCATTTCCAAGAAAGAACTCATATTCGCACCTGGACGACGACGACCATTGTTGCCAGTAGACATGAGATACTTGGGCGCAAAGGTTTTGTCTGGTTCAGTTTGAGCCTTTGGTGGAGTAGCCGCTACTGGTGCAGGAGTTGGTGCTGCTTCTGGCTTGGCTTCTGGCTTGGGTGTGGGTGCAGGTTTTGCTTTTTTAGCTCGGGTTTTGGTTGACTTGGTTTCCACTTTAGCTGGTTCAGCTTTGGTTTCTGCGGGAGCAGTTTCCGCTTTGGTTTCCGCTGCGGCTGGTTCCGGCTTGGTTTCCGCTGGGGCTGGTTCAGCTTTGGTTTCTGCTGGGGTTGGTTCAATTACTACTACTTCTGATTCAGCTTTAGCGGGTTCAGCTTTCGCCTCTGGTGCTGGTTCAGCTTTGGCGGTTTCTGCTGGTTTACTGCCATTAGTGGTTTGAGGAGTTGCTGAATCGTCTAATTCCAAAAAGTAACCTTTTTGCTTTTTCGCTTTGGGTGCGGTTGAGTCTGATTTGTCAGAAGAGAGTATGTTTTTGATAAAACCAAACATTAGGAGTACTCCTGAAAATGATGTAAATGGACTGGTATGATTGGGAAAGTTTGGGGAAAAATCTTTGCTGAGGTGCGATTTTAATTTGTAAATCAGCGCGATCGCAAAGATAGGCAGATCACTCCACAGTTTTCATTTTTCAAACTGTGACATTAAAAAAATTAGAACTTGTCGTCCTTAAAGTTTAATTATCAAGTTATAAAGTAACAATTTGCAAGATTTTTTGATATTCCTTAAGAAATATTAATATCTTGCCGCTAATTCCCTAAATTCTGCTAGGTAATTATTCCTGAGTAGTTGTACGGAAAATATTAAGAAAATTAGTAACTACTAAAAGTTTCTATACTAACAAAGTTTTGCCTCACCACTGTGATAAAATATGATAATATCCATAATTCCGACCGGATTACCGGGATTAAAAAAATCAGAGTTTCGCCATCCAGACTTAAGGGTGGGAAAGAAAATCTGAGGTAAATTCCTAAGTACAATTTCAGAATAGTTCCATGACCCAGCCTGCCACACCAACAGCCACAACTCAGAAACTTTCTAAAGTAGAAGGTTTAAAAGAACAGAGTAATTATTTGCGCGAACCAGTTGCCACTGAACTTTTAGAAGATACAAACTCTTTTAGCGAAAATGCTAACCAGATCTTAAAATTCCACGGGTCTTATCAGCAAGACAATCGGGATAATCGGGTGAAAGGTCAGGAAAAGGACTATCAGTTTATGCTGCGTACCCGTAGTCCGGGGGGATTTATTCCGCCACAGCTTTATTTGACCATAGACAGATTATCAGATCGGTATGGCAATCAGACAATTAGAGCCACTACGCGCCAAGGTTTTCAATTACATGGCATTTTAAAGAAAAATTTGAAAGCAGCGATCGCAGCCATAGTCAAAAATCTCGGTTCCACCCTTGGCGCTTGTGGCGACCTGAACCGTAACGTAATGGCACCGCCCGCCCCCTACAAAAATCGCCCCGAGTACAAATATGCTTGGGAATATGCCAACAACATCGCTGATTTACTCACCCCCCAAAGTGGAGCTTACTACGAAATTTGGTTAGATGGGGAAAAAGTCATTTCCGCAGAAGAAGACCCGGAAGTAGTAGCAGCGAGAAAACGCAACACCAACGGCACAAACTTTGAAGACAAAGAAGAACCAATTTACGGGACTCATTATATGCCTCGTAAATTCAAATGTTCTGTAACTGTTCCAGGGGATAATTCAGTTGATTTGTATTCTCAAGATTTGAGTTTAGTTGTTATTACTAATTCTCAGGGAGAATTAACCGGATTTGATGTTTTTGCGGGTGGTGGTTTAGGTCGATCGCATAACCAAGAACAAACATTTCCCCGATTAGCCGATCCAATTTGCTATGTAGACAAAGCCGATGTTTACGACTTAGTAAAAGCCATTGTAGCAACGCAAAGGGATTATGGCGATCGCACCAACCGCCGTCACGCCAGAATGAAATACCTGATCGAAGATTGGGGATTAGACAAATTTAAAAAAGTCGTAGAAGGTTACTTTGGAAAACCATTACAACCATTTAAAACCCTGCCAGAATTCAAATATTTAGACTTCTTAGGCTGGCAGGAACAGGGAGATGGGAAACTATTTTTAGGAATTTCCATTGAAAATGGACGGATTAAAGACGAAGGGGATTTTCAATTAAAAACTGCATTGAAAGAAATCGTGCAGAAATACCAATTACCCATGTATTTGTCACCCCATCAAAACTTAATTTTGGCAGACATTGAGCCAGAAATTAAGGAAGAAATTCAGGGAATACTCGATCGTTGTGGCATCAAAACCGAAACCGAAATCGATCCCCTAGTTCGCTACTCAATGGCTTGTCCCGCCCTTCCCACCTGTGGTTTAGCAATTACCGAATCCGAAAGAATTATCCCCAGCATCCTCGAAAGACTGCGAGCATTACTCGTCAAAGTCGGACTCAAAGAAGAACACTTCGTAGTCAGAATGACAGGTTGCCCAAACGGATGCGCCCGTCCCTACTTAGCAGAAATCGGCTTCGTTGGTCAAGCACCCGATGCCTATCAGATTTGGTTAGGCGGAGATCCAAATCAAACGCGGTTAGCAGAACCCTACATGGACAAGCTGAACATCAAGGATCTAGAAACAGCCTTAGAACCACTGTTAGTTTACTTCCGCAAAGAACAATTACAACAAGAAAAACCCGAAAGCTTCGGAGATTTTTGCCACCGAGTAGGATTTGAAGCACTGAGAAGCTTTAGCACCTCATACCAGACTGCACCAACTAAGGTAGAGTTAGCCAATGGTCATCTAGTTAATTCTGGTATGGAGAAAACAGAAGTTCTAACGCCCGTGGAATCAACCGAAACAACTGCAACCTCTCAAAGTACGGCCCCAAACAAAGTTCGCCGTCGTATCAGTGTCCGCGATGATGTTTACGACCGTCTCAAACAAACGGCTGCTCGTCAAGGTAAGCCACTGGTTCAGTTAGCAACCGAAGCTATAGAAGCCTACTTAAAGGAGAATGGGGACTCCTGAACGGCTCAAAGGGGACAAATGCTAAAAAGTAATATTTAGCAGCTATTTCACCCCTTTAAGGTCAACCTCTAGTATTAAAAAGCAGTATTAGGGGTTGGCTTTTTCGTTCCAACAATCTAATTCCAGAACCAAACAGTAGAATTAGGGTCAACGTGAAATCTAAAATTTAAAATCTAAAATTGATATGATGCACCCTTTAATTACAGCAACCATCTACTCATAACTTCTGCCATCAGGCATGATTGCGCCATCTAATTCAGCATTTTTCAGATTTGCTCGATTGATATTAGCATCAATCAAAATTGCTCCTCGTAAAATAGCCCCAGTCAGATTAGACCAAGTAAGTTTAGCTCGGTAGAGATTGGCTCCTTGTAAATTAACACCACGCAAGGTTGACCAACTAATGCTGACACCTCTCATATTCGTGTGGCTCAAATCCGCGCCAGCTAAATTGCAGCCAATCATTTTAGCGCGGCTTAAATCTGCGCCATTTAAGTTAACTCTTTCTAAAACTGCTCCGTTGAGGATAGCTTGCACCAATTTAGCTTTTTCCAAGTTAGCTCCGCTGAGAATCGCATTAGTTAGGTTAGCTCCCTCTAAAATTGCACCGCTGAGAACAGCATTAATTAAATTGGCTCGACTCATGGGCGCGTCAAGTAATTTAGCACCGCTGAGGTTGGCACGGCGCAAGTTGGCTTCACTTAGGTTGGCTTCGCTTAAGTTAGCTCCCATCAGCTTGCTATCTTCTAACTGAGCAGTTCTTAAACTAGCTCCACTGAGGTTAGCGGCACTTAAATCGGCTCCCACGATGTTGGCACCAATCAAGTTAGCTTCACAAAGGTTAGCCCGGAGGATGGCTCCTTTTAAGTTAGCTTCGCGCAAATTCGCCCCAATTAAGCAAGCTCCGGTTAAGTTAGCCTCGCTTAAATCTGAGCCACGCAGGTTAATTTCGCTCAAGTCAACGCCTATCAGTGATATACCATGCAGATTGAGATCCAAGAATTCTCTCTCGTTGGCAGCATATCGTTCTAAAAGTTCATCAGCATTCATTATTCTTTGCCTCGTAAATTTAACAGCGGAGCACTTACCTTAGAAAAAATTCTCTCGAATTACCAGAGATTTGCAAAAACTCTATGCTCTACTTCCGGGATTTAGGATCTCTTCCTATAGATAATTCCCAATTAACGGATCATTTTGGTAAACTTTCCTGATCTTGTGCGTCCAAATTACAGTGCATTTGAGAGAATCAGATAGGAGCATCATTGGTCATGGGAGATGAGAAGTTGTTGGTCACTGGATGAAAGGGCATTAAGAGGGGGGAAGATCAATTTTCCCATTCTGCACTTCCATTACTCTTAATATTCCCCTGTTTCACGATTTTGCTCACCAATGACCAATCACTAATGACTATTGACCAATGAGTATTGATAAAGCACATAAGGATTTCCCATGCCCGATAATCTGAGAAGCCAAGTTGTTACCCAAGGCGTACAGCGAACCCCGAATCGCGCTATGCTACGTGCTGTTGGTTTTGGCGATCAAGATTTTACTAAACCTATTGTCGGTCTTGCTAATGGGTTTAGCACGATTACGCCCTGCAATATGAGTATTAATGATTTAACACTGAAGGCGGAAGCTGGTCTTCGTGTTGCGGGGGCAATGCCGCAAATTTTTGGCACTATTACTATTAGCGATGGTATCTCGATGGGAACGGAGGGGATGAAGTATTCCCTGGTGTCACGAGAGGTGATTGCTGATTCTATTGAGACTGTGTGTAATGGTCAGAGTATGGATGGTGTTCTGGCTATTGGTGGTTGCGATAAGAATATGCCTGGGGCGATGATTGCGATCGCACGCTTAAATATTCCGGCTATTTTCGTTTATGGTGGTACGATTAAGCCTGGTCATCACAATGGTAAGGATTTAACTGTTGTGAGTGCGTTTGAAGCTGTGGGAGAATACAGCGCCGGGAGAATTGATGAAACGGAATTAGTTGAGGTTGAACGCAAAGCTTGTCCAGGTGCTGGTTCTTGTGGGGGAATGTATACGGCAAATACGATGTCTTCTGCTTTTGAGGCTATGGGAATGAGTTTGCCTTATTCTTCGACGATGGCAGCTGAGGATGAGGAAAAGGCGGATAGTGCGGAAAAGTCTGCTTATGCGTTAGTGGAGGCGATTAAAAAGCAGATTCTTCCCCGTGATATTATTACGCGGAAGTCGATCGAAAATGCGATTGCTGTAATTATGGCTATCGGTGGTTCGACGAATGCGGTGTTGCATTTTTTGGCGATCGCTCGCGCCGCTGGTATACAGTTAACTTTGGATGATTTTGAATCTATCCGCGCCAAGGTTCCTGTACTTTGCGATTTGAAACCATCGGGTAAATATGTGGCAATTGATTTACACCGAGTTGGCGGTATTCCTCAAGTAATGAAAATGCTTTTAGTACATGATTTAATTCATGGTGATTGTCTGACAATTACAGGTCAAACTATTGCCGAAGTTTTAAAAGATGTGCCCGAAGAACCGCCAGCTAATCAAGATGTAATTCGTCCTTGGAATAATCCGATGTACAAGCAAGGACATTTGGCGATTTTAAAAGGTAATTTGGCGACTGAAGGTGCGGTGGCAAAAATTACCGGAATTAAGAATCCGAAAATTACTGGCCCTGCGCGAGTTTTTGAGTCTGAAGAGTTGTGTTTACAGGCAATTCTAGGTAATCAAATTAAGGCTGGAGATGTGATTGTGATCCGTTATGAAGGGCCGAAAGGTGGCCCCGGAATGCGGGAAATGTTAGCACCAACTTCGGCTATTATTGGGGCTGGATTGGGTGATTCGGTTGGGTTGATTACTGATGGCAGGTTTTCTGGTGGGACTTACGGAATGGTGGTAGGTCACGTTGCACCAGAGGCGGCTGTGGGGGGTGCGATCGCTCTCGTCCAAGAGGGAGATACTATTACTATAGACGCTCATGCTAGGTTGTTACAATTGCACGTTTCTGATGAAGAATTAGCTCGTCGTCGTGCTGAATGGCAACCCCCAGAACCTCGTTATCAAACTGGCGTTTTAGCTAAGTACGCTAAGTTAGTTTCTTCTAGTAGTATGGGCGCTGTTACTTGTTAGTAATTAGCTTTTGTAGGGTGCGTTACACTGTGTTAACGCACCTTTCTTGAATCAAGAGTAATATCGGGCTTTTTGGTGGGAAGCAGGGGATTATTTTTTACCACAGATGAAACACAGATATTTTTTAGTTAAATCTTTAGTAGAGGTGGAGATTTAAACCATTTTTGATAATGTTCAGGTGTATTTAAATCAGTTAAAACTATTGGGTGATTAAATTCTACTTTTTGAATGCTTGAATTGAATTGTTTAACTATTTGTCTTAATCCTTGGGTTGCTTCGGAAATTGAGTTTAAGTAAGGTAACATTTCTGGAGAAAATAGTAGGGGGTGTCCAAGGCGATTCTGGTAAGCTGGGGCGGTAATTAACGCTTTATTTGATAAATGGTAACAGTGCAATTTTTGGTAAACTTCTCTAGGTCGTGGTTGGTCTACTGCTGATATTGCTAAACTTGTGAAATCTGCGGGAAGTTGAGTTAATCCTGTGAGAATAGAACTAGTTTTACCGCGACTAGTATCGGGGTTAATTATTGTTTGAGTTTCTGGGGTAATTTCCGGTTGGAAATCAGCATTTTGTGATGATAAAACTACGATCGGGATAAAGTTTGCTTTGAGAAATTCTGTTACTTGATATTGCAGAAGTGTTTGATTGTTGTGCCAGGGAAGGGAAGTTTTACAAGTTCCCATTCTGGTGGATTTTCCGGCAGCTAAAATGATAGCAAAGTTTTGGTTTTTGGTCATTTGTTATTTACTGGAGTTTAGACTATCGTATCGCAGGGGCGATGTCTCAACTCCAGAATCCCAAACAGAATCGCTCAGTAGTTAGCTGAGTCAAGCCTTTTTAATTCTGAAGTTAGTTTAGTCAAGGGCAAGTTGATTTCGCCAATGATTTGGAAGCATTAATTTAGAAATTCATTAAATCTTCATGACCTATAAAAGCTTCTTTACAGTTTAAATATATACATAAGGTTAATATCTATATTAGTACATCTGAGATAGTGGACTACACCAGAAAAAAATGAACAAAAACATCTTTACTGTTTTAACATCAAGCTTAGTAGCCGTAACTGCGATCGGCACTTTAACTCTTAAATCAGAAGCACTAACCTTTGACTTTAAATTTGATAGTACACCTGATGCCACTGTCACCGATCCGCTCGTAGGAACAGGAACATTTAGTTTTGACGGAGATCCTGGAGATGGAACATTCGCACTTACGTCTTTATCAAACTTTAACTTTTCCTTTAATATTGGTGGAAACAGCTTTACAAACACGGATATTGCAACGCCACTCGTTAATATTCTTGTAAACATTGGAACTAATGGTAGCGATCGTTTTGTCAACTTCGGTGGTTCAGGTGGCCCCTTCGGAGGGTCTATCGATTTTCTAAATACTAATTCTTTAAGTTTCCAACCCGGTTTCGGATCGCTTTATTTTTCAGGAGCTAATTTTGGAACTTACCAGGGGATAGTACAGGCAGATGTTACCCCTGTTCCTGAACCAAGTACCATCTTGGGTTTATTAGGTTTATCTTTGGGAGCGTTGGTTGCTAAGAATAAAAAACAAGCTGAAGAGCTTGACTAAAAAGTATTATTGCTAACCTAATTGAAATCAACAATAGCTACACCCGCCACAAAAATACAAAGCGGGTGTTTTACTTTACTATGATTAATATCCTTAATCAAAAACCCTGTAGAGACGATACAACGTCTCTACAGTGAGGGTAATCGATCGGACATGATATGAACCCTTACAGGGACTTCAGGAAGTTTCGCAATAATTGTTTTCCCGAATGGGTAAGAATGCTTTCTGGGTGAAACTGCACTCCTTGAATGTGGGGATAATCGCGGTGACGGACACCCATAATTGTGCCATCTTCCACCCAAGCGGTAATTTCCAGAACTTCTGGGCAAGTTGCTTTCTCAATAACTAAACTGTGATATCGAGTAGCAATCATTGGAGTTTCCACATCTTGAAAAACTCCTACCCCCTTGTGATAAACCGGAGAAGTCTTACCGTGCATTAACTCAGGTGCAGAAACGATTTTACCGCCAAACACCAAACCCATTGCTTGATGTCCCAAACATACACCAAAAATTGGTAAAGTTGCACCCAAATCTCGAATCAAATCAGGAGAAATTCCTGCATCTTCTGGTCTTCCTGGGCCCGGAGAAATTACCACTCCATTTGGTTTAAGTTCGCGAATTTGCTCTAAAGTAATTTGGTCATTGCGGTAAACCTGAATGTCAGCAGCTACAGGAAACTCAGAAGCTAACTCTCCTAAATACTGCACCAAATTGTAAGTAAAGCTATCGTAATTATCAATTACTAGAATCAAATTTTTATACTCCTTTAGCCAACCAATTTTCGCTTTCCGACTGTCGATTTTAGATTCACCCGATCGCTAAAGCTAAGGATCGAGAAAACCAAAACAATTTTAAATTTTACTGCTAAAAATTGCTAATCAAAAATTGAAAATAAATTGGATTGCACCATCAGCGCAAACAAAGGAGGCAACAACAAAGAACCTGCCACTAAAATAGCTGCCATCGCAGAAACTAGTACAGCACCCGCCGCACAATCTTTAGCAATTTTAGCTAGCTCATGGTAAGTTTGCTTTACAGTTAAATCAACAACCGACTCAATAGCCGTATTGATTAACTCCATTGCTAGAACTAGTCCGATCGTAATTCCAATCAGAGACATTTCCACCGGACTAAGATGGAGAAAGATGCCTAGAGAAATTGCCAGAATTCCGATCGCAACATGAATGCGAAAATTACGTTGGGTACCAAAACCATATCTCAGTCCGGCCCAAGCATACTTAAAACTTACTACCAAATTAGAAGCAACCTGCCAAGCAAGTTCACGCTTAGACTGTCCCACCTGTTCCTTTAAGTTATTCGTTGACGGCGAAACATCATCAGGCACAGAAGCGGAAGTAGTAGCTACGATATGGCGATTTGAGGACTTAGAATTTTTTGATGGCATCAGCTGTTGATTCAGTTTCATGTCTAGCACACAGGGAAAAGAATAAATTAAAATCAACCCGTTCTACTGCCTGCACAAATAAATAAGAGATACTTATTTTGTCTAAATAGCAAGGTCAATAGTTTCCAACAAGCTAGTTTGTTGATGCAGCATCCGCCTCAAACTCTCATCATCAGGATGATCCCATCCCAAAAGATGAAGTAAGCCATGAGCAGCTAACCAAGCTAACTCCGTTCGCAAAGAATGACCTTGTTGTTGTGCCTGCCGTTGAGCGGTATCGACAGAAATTACAATATCACCAAGGTACAGCGGCAAAGACTCTAGCATTTCATCAGGCTGAGGAACATTTACTTCTAAAGCCGCAAATGCCAACACATCAGTTGGCTTATCTTGCTGACGATACTGAGCATTAAGAGAGTGAATTTCCGCATCGTCAGTGAGGCGGAGGCTGAGTTCATAGCTTTTTGCTGCGGAATTGTCGGGTTGCAAAGTTTCTAGCCAAGCGTAGAACCAATTCTGCCAGGTTTCCTCATCAACCCCAGTTACTAGAGATGACTCCGAAAAATAATCCTGTACATTCAGTTCTACTTCCACACCAAGTCCTCCGATTCCGAATTCCCAATCAACTTTTTCTGTGAAATTAACGAGTTAGATAAGAAAGACCAATCAAAATCCCTAACAAGGTAATCGTCGTCACAAAAAAGTGTTTCAAAGAAGTACCCCGCTTCCGTACCATGTTCCGCATCGCTAGTTTCACATAACTTGGCTGTGGTTCGCCAGTAGTCGCTGCGGGTGGCTTAGTAGTTTCACTTGGGGAAATTTCCGGTGGTTGGGTGGGTGAAGTTGGGTTGCTCATACCAATTTTTAATTCTAGAGAAAATACCAGCTACCATTTTTCCATTTCAATGTAACAACTTTAATTACTCCCTTACAGGATATGATTACTGATTCTGAGAATTTATTTAGGACAGTTAACACGGAAATTAGGCAGAGGGGCAGAGGGGCAGAGGGGCAGGGGGGCAGAGGGGCAGAGGGGCAGAGGGGCAGAGGGCAGGGGGAGTTTTTCCCTAATCCCCAGTCCCCAGTCCCCAGTCCCCAGTCCCCAGTCCCCAGTCCCCAGTCCCCAGTCCCCAGTCCCCAGTCCCCAGTCCCCAGTCCCCAGTCCCCAGTCCCCAGTCCCCAGTCCCCTTCTGCCTAAACAGAGTTACTTTCTACCAATTGATTTTCTTGACGGAGATAGGCTTGAATAAAAGGATCGAGTTCGCCGTTCATCACATCTGTAATGGCAGTAGTTTCCACACTGGTACGGACATCTTTGACCATTTGATAGGGATGGAAAACGTAATTACGGATTTGGTTGCCCCAAGCAGCTTCTACCATATCTCCGCGAATTTCGGCAATTTCTTGGGCACGTTGTTCTTGGGCAATAACTAGTAGTTTGGCTTTCAGTCTAGCTAAGGCTTTTTCCTTGTTTTGTAGCTGAGAGCGTTCTTCGGTACAGCGGACGGCAATACCAGTGGGAACGTGCTTAATTTGTACGGCTGTTTCTACTTTGTTGACGTTTTGCCCGCCTTTTCCGCCAGAACGAGAGGTGGTAATTTCTAAGTCTTTTTCGGGGATTTCCAATTCTACGGAGTTATCTAGAATTGGCATGACTTCGACTCCGGCAAAGCTGGTTTGTCGTTTTCCGTTAGCATTAAAGGGCGAAATTCTTACTAGGCGATGAGTGCCTTTTTCGGCTTTTAAATAACCATAAGCGTAACGTCCTTCTATTTCTAAAGTGGCAGATTTAATTCCGGCTTCATCGCCTTGGGACATTTCTGCTAAATGTACTTTGTAACCTTGATTTTCTGACCAACGGGTATACATTCGCAGCAACATTTCTGCCCAGTCTTGCGCGTCTGTACCTCCGGCACCTGCGTTAATTGTCAACACTGCGCCTTGATTGTCATAAGGCCCGGATAGTAGTTGTTGTAATTCCCAGCGTTCTAGTTCTCGGTTCAGGTTACTTAGGTTTGTTTGGGCTTCGGTTAATAATGCAGTATCGGCTTCTAACTCTAGCAATTCTACGATCGCCTTTGTATCCTCAATGCGACTTTTCCAATCATAAAATTGCTGTAAGTGTGATTTTAAATCATTCAATTCTTGCAGTATTTTTTGAGCCGAGTCTTGATCGTTCCAAAATTCTGGTTGAGACGCTATCTGCTCTAAATCTTGAATTTTAGCTGTGAGAGCAGGTATGTCAAAGATAGTCCTGGGTTTTACCCAGGCGATGAGATAAACTTTCGATGTCGCGTTTGATGTCTACTAGTTCGAGCATGGTTTTTTGCGTGGCGATCGACTATTTTTTATCTTAACTGCAAAAGGCAGAAGGAAAGAAAGGGACTGGGGATTGGGGATTGGGGGCAAGGGGAATTTTACTTTTTGCCCCCTGCTCCCCTGTCTCCTGCTTAATTAGTCGCGACTATTGATAGCAATAATTAGCCGTAGGATGAAAATGAACAGGTTAATGTAGGTTAGGTACATTGACAGTGCAGCGGGTAAATACTGATCGTCGCGATAGCTGCGAGGCAGAACGTAGAAGTCTACCACAGCACAACCGACAAACAGAAATACACCGATACCGGAAATCGCAATTTCCAGCCAACTGGGTGTGAATACACCAAACATGGCAAACAAGAATTGGGCAAGAACGACTACCAGTAAGGCAATGATGCCTAGTCTGACTGTTTTTGCCAAAGCCATGCCGTCAGTATCGGATAAATTAGAACCAATTTGACGGGCAGCGATGAAAGTAACGCCACAACCAAGGGCAGCCATAGCAATGCCTGGAATACCGACGTTTTGGGTACCCAGTGCTACAAAAACTAATCCACTCAAAGTGTAGCCAGTTAGCAGGCTATAGACAGCCAGCAGCGGGAGTGCCACAGTATTGTTGCCTTTTTGTGCAACACCTTGGGCTACAAAAAAAAGAATTAGCTCGACGATGATTGCGGCGATGAAAGTTGGGAAGAATAAGTTTGGGAAGTTATTGATTACTCCCAAACCACCGTAAGTGCCTAATGCGGTTAAAACTAAACCAGCGCCGACATAAGGGAGGGCGTTAGCGATCACATTAGGGCCTATAAGTGCTTGACCTTGAGATTTGCGAATTGCTTCGCGGAAGTTGCTAGTACTGCTCATTTGGCTTGTTTATGTTTATTGATTAATCAGTGAGCTTGGCAATTTAATTCTATTTTTACCCAGATTTTCCTTTGTCAGCTAGAAGGGGCATCGCGGGTAGTTTAACTTGTGACAAAAAAGTGGGGATTTTAGCGCATCTTTAGCGTTAGTGCTTACGTATTTCTGCGGAATCCTGAGATCAACTCTGCACAGATTTCCGTGGAAGAACGATGGTGAATCTGAGTTGAACTAAAGACAATAAATTCAGATAGGGTTAATACTCTAATTCTTGCCCTACGAGATCTTGCCTAAGAACTGTACTTAAAGAAAGGGTTTTCCCACAGAGGATTTTTATGTCAGCAACTCAAATTGATCTTAGTTCTTATGGAATGGAATTACTAATTTCCTACCACAATAATCCTTCAGTTACTAAAAGAAATAAATTAGTTCAAATTCATGCTGGGTTAGTTCGTAAGGTGGCGCATCGGTTTACACATCAATGTGCTGAACCTTATGAAGATTTAGAACAAATTGGATATATTGGTTTAATTAGGGCGATCGAACGCTTCAATCCCCATCAAGGTTGTGCTTTTAGTTCGTTTGCTATTCCTTATATTCGCGGCGAAATGCTCCACTTTTTGCGTGATAAAAGTAGCGTAGTGAAAGTGCCTCGTCGTTGGCAAGAACTTTACAGTGATGGCGAAAAAATTCAAAAGGAATTTTCTACTAAGTTTGGTCGATCGGCAACTGATACAGAAATAGCTAAAGCACTTGATGTGTCTATCCAAGAATGGCAAGAAAGCAAATTAGCTGCTCAAAATCGTCAACCTTTAAGTTTAGATGCTACTGTTGGTAATCAAGTAGATGTTCCTATTAGTTTAGGAGATACTTTGGCTGATTCTCGCTATCAAGCTTTCCAATATTTAGAAGAAGATCGTCAGCAATTACAAGGTGCAATGAATCAATTAGAAGAAAAAACTAGAGCAGCTATTGAGTGTGTATTTCTCCGGGAATTACCCCGCAAAGAAGCAGCTAAAAAAATTGGCGTTAGCCCGATGACTGTAAGCAGACATTTACAAAAAGGACTCGATCAATTAATTTGTATGTTATCTCCTCAAGCTGCTGGTTTAGCAAGCTAATTAAGGCGGGTATTAGCCCACCTTAATTTAAGAAAAGTTTATTTATTATTAGTTTTGGTTTTAGCTTGTTCTAGAGCAATTTCTTTGACAGCTTGGAAGGAAGAGATACTGGCAGAACCTTCGATCGCTTTCACCGCCAAATCTTGCACTTGTTTTAATGCAGAATCAAGTTGTTTCGCCAAATTATTAATTCGCGCTTCTTGGTTTTGAATTGTTTCTTCTAAAGATTGAATTCGCAATTCATAAACTCGTCTTTCACCTTCTACTTCTTTGGCGCGTAAATCTGCTTTCACCTTAGTTTGATAATGCCCTAATCCTCTACCGTTTTCTTTAGATTTTTTCACCGCAGCTTCCAATTCTTTCGGGAATGCTTCTACTTTAGTTTTGTATTCTGCAAATTGTTCTTCCCGTTCCGAAATGGTTTTTTCTCGTTCCGCCCATTGTTTTTCTTGAGTTTTTTGTAACTCTTCTAATTGTTTATACAAACTTTGCTGCGCTTGTTCATATTCGTCAGTATTTAACTTGCGCTGCAATTCTAATTCATATTTGTACTCAGTTACATCTCGCAGCCGAGTTTTTGTTTGTGTTTCGTTGCGTTCTTTAATAGTTCGTTGTTGCTGTTCTTGTTCTTTTGTCCAAGCTTTTTTCGCTGCGAGGATTTCTTGTTCTAAAGTTTCTCGACGTTGACTAAATTCTTCAGCGAATTGTTTGGCACTTTGTTGATGTTGGGTAATTAATTCATCGAGAGTATCATCATCAATTTCTGCTAAACTATGTAATTCTTGCAGTTCTTGAATTTCTGTAGTCACCAACTGCTGAATTTCTTGTAATTTAGCAGCTTCTAAGGTCAAATTTTCTGATAAATCGCTAACAGCACTACCAAAGCTTAATTGCAAACTGGCGAGACTTTCAATTGTTTGCTGAATTTTTTGTTTTCCGGCATTATTTAATGTGGAATTCATAGATTTTGTCTCTGTCGCTGGCTTAACTTCAATAACTTGTTTTGGTTCTTTGGCTAATTGTGTCAGTTGGGATTCGATCGCTTTTTTCTCTTCCAACAATTGATTAAAAGCTGTCAAAATCTCCGCTTTGGTATTTTTTTCGTTAGGTTTTCTTACTGCCATTATTCAACTCCAAAAATTGCAAATATGAACCCTCTTTTTTATTGAACCGCAGAGGCACAGAGAACGCAGAGGAAAGAGGGAGATAATTAACCCGGAATTGGTATTATTGAGCTTTGTTGGTTTTAGCAGCAGAACTCTCAAAAGCTCTCATTGCTAAGTCTTGAGCTTGTCTCAAAGCATTTTGTAGCTGACTAGTAAGTTCAGTAATTTGTTCAGTTTGGCGCTGAATTTTTTGTTCCAAAGCTTGAATTTTTAACTCATAAGATTGTTTGCTTGCTTCCCATTCTTTCTCAAACAAATCGGATTTGACTTTCGCTTCTTGGTTAACTTCCGAAATACCTTCGCCGTAAGCTTTCTTAGTCGCTTCGTCCATTTCTGCGGGAAAAGCTGCAACTTTTTTCTGGTATTCTTCAAATAATGTTTGATTAGCAGTTAAAATTCTTTCTCTTTCTGTCCAATCTTTTTCTTTTTCTTGATTAGACTGTTGTAATTCTCGCTCTAATTTGCGGCGAAACTCTTCATATTCATCGGTTTTAATTTTGCGGTTTCGCTCTAATTCATATTGATAATCTGCTTCTTGACGCTGGCGTTCTGCGGTTAATAATTCGGTTTGTTCGCTGATTATTGCGGTAAATTCTTCTTGTTCTTTCTGCCAAGTTTTGCGAGTTTCGCTGATTTCTTTATCTATATTTTCTCGTTGATTGGTGGCATTTTCTTCGATCGTTCTAAGTTGTTCTTGATGTTCTTGAGTTAAAATGTGCAGCGCATCAGCGACAACTCGCACTTGTTGCAGTTCTTGTAAATGCTGATTTTCAATTTCAATGGCTTTTTTAAGTTCGTCAAGTTTCGTTGTTTCTGTGGTTAATTTAGTAGAAAGTCCGGTGATAATGCTGCCAAATTCTAATTGTAAATCAGCTAAACCTTTGACAATGCTATCAACTGTATAGGTAGAAGCAACTTCGATGGTTCTTTTGTTCTTTTCTTTCTCTGCTTCCTCTTCTTTGGTGGCGACTTTGGAATCAATTTTTTGCTTTTCTGCAAGGAGGCGTTGAAATGCTTCTAAAATTTTGGTTTTGCTGTCTTTTACGGCAACATTATTCATGCTGGTTGTCCTTTTTTTAGGTTAACAAGCTGAGACTAGGCATTGCTTTTGATTAGAATGCCTACTTCTATTTGATTAGGAACACAAAGACTGAACAGGGAAAAGGTATTTTGAGAGGATTTTCTAGCTCGATCGAACTTGATCTCTATTATAGTACATTTGTTCTAATTTGTCAGCGGTATGTAAAAAAAATGTCACATACCGCGATTAGAAGCGGCAAGGAGACTCAAAAGCTATAAGGATTCATGTATAGGGTGTTGAGGGAATTAAGACTGTCTAGCTTACTCAGTAGAACCACGATATTGCATCACCTTTAAGGAAATTATAGGAATTACCTTAGTTGCAAATTGAGTAAACCGAAATTTCTCTTTCAGCGGTGATGGAACTTCTTGCCAAGAGATAGATACAAAACCAAACTGAGTGTAAAATTGTTCTAACCAACTAGCACATTCTAAATACAGAGGTTGACTCGCTTGCTGAATTAAATGTTTTACTAAATAACTTCCTAAACCTTGATTTCGCCAAGCAGATAAAACCACCAAACTACTTAATTCTTGCGCCCCAGAAAAAGAACGCAATTGCCCACAAGCGACAATTTTCTTATCACATTCAATCACCGAAAATTGTTGCCAGCGTAACTGAGTTGGATCTAACTTAGCACTAAAAACCAACTTCCGAATTTCCCAAATATCGCTGGCGTTAGCTGGACGGAGGATACATTCTGTAGGTAAAGAAAGAGAAATTTCATCCATCAATTTAAATAGGATAACACTACTAGTTCATCGCGCTAACGGGTGAAAGTATGCCTGTGGTGAAAACGATCGATCGCCTCACCGTCGCAGACACATCACTAGCCGATCGCACCAACATGGTTTTTTTTAGGCAGATAAATGCAGATAAACGCAGATATTGATATTGGTTTTTGTGGGATGCGATCGCGTAGCGTACCGTAGGCAATTACAAGACATTGAGAGCTTTGTCTAAAATACGACGTAAATGTTCTTTTAGTTCTGTTTCTTTTCCTGGATAAGCTGGGAGAGCTTGAACTTTTGCTCTTGAATCAGACATAAAGGAACCAGGATAAAGAATCGCAGCATAGCGAACTACACAGTTTTCTTTTTTGTCTACAATAGCATCTCGGTAAGCGTGCATTTTGTCGATATCCGATTTTTTTGGTTTTCCATCCCAATCACGGGTTTCGTTTTCTTCATGAATTAGCTTATATTTCGGGTCAAAAAGATAAATTTGCTGAGATCCATCAAATAATGTAATTTCCAATACTAGATCGGGCTTATGTTGAAAATCGGTGGTGCTACGAAGTTCACCATATTTCCCATAAGTTCTTTCGGGAATTAATCCTACTCTTGTTTTATGCTCAGGATGGATTAAAATTACTGCTGGCTTTCCATCTGGCAAAACTCTGACGTTCATTCCTGTTTTATCTCTAACTAGCAAGCAATTTTTTTCAACTTGATATCCTTGCTGAATTGCCACTTCTAAGAGTGTTTCAATGAGCCATAAACTTGCCCAAAGCTGATATAAGTTATATAGTTTTTCTAAAGGTGTATCTAGGTCTGATTCCTCTAATTTAACTGTGAAATTTTTCCGAAAATTTAGATATCCTTCTAAAGCAGCACTATATACAGGGCGTTTTAATAAAACCATCGTCAAATTATTAGGTTCTTGTTTAAGTTGACTTACTTCATCAATAAAAGTTGCCTGTTTTCGAGCTTTTTTAAGTTGTTTAAGTAGCAATTCTACTTCATCTAATGGTTTACCCTTTGGAGTATCTTTAAAGATATTGCGTAGTCGGAGAGTCCTTTGAAAAACCAGTTCATAAAACATTTTGACTATCTGGTTTTCGTAAACATCTACAGTATGTTGAACTCGTAAATCTGGCAGATAAATTGGTTGACTTTTATCATCTAAATTATGTCCTCGGCTAACAGCTTGAATTAATCCACTAGGCGAAGGTCTGCGAACGTTTTCTCGCTGCACCCATATTTCATTAGTTTTAAAAATTTGGTGCGGGTCTTGAGCAAGTCTATTGAGAATTTCAACTAGTCCTATTTGTTTTTTTGTGCCATTAATAGCCCGACTTAGGCGAATTACTTCTTGCTCCCAATGATTTTCTTTTGCTGAGGATAGTTGAATACCAGCTAAAGGACTATTTTTATGTAATCTCTGCAAAGCTATCGCTATTGAAATGGGCAAGCGAGTATCAAGATCCTCTAGCATTTGAGTGAAAGCTTCGGGACTAATTTTTCGAGGTAATACAGTAATTACTTGTTCTTCAATTTCACCATTGCACTCAACTTTTATTCGATAGTTACCTGGATTAGATCGCTGCCAATCCGCAATAATGTGCTTTTTACCATTGATTTTTTTGAGGTAAGGATCGAGGTGATTACCATTTCGCCAAACCTTTATTTGCTCCCACTGATCTGGGGGAAATTTCAGTTCCAAATGAGCAGGTTCCCATTCTCTTGGAGCATTCAGTGGTTGACCTGAACTGCTGATAAAGCTTAGTTTAGAAGTATGAGGTAAAACCATGATTATTAAATTTATCTAGCATTTTTTTTGCTTTTTCAAGGCTCAAGGGAAAGCTATTTTCTTCAGCAATCATAATGAAATCATTAAGGGCTTGCTCTAGTCTCTCATCAGTACCTTTTAGCTTGGGTAGAATTTTCTGCAATAATTGTTCATCTAAGGCTTCTTCCCAGGATATATTCAACTTTGCTGCTTCTCTCACGTAGGTTTTAATGTCATTTAAAACGCGAAAAGCAAAAGGGGCGACTTCGTGTACTTTGTCCCAAATCTGCATTAAAATTTCACGATATTCTACTTCCCCTAAATACTCGTATAAATCCTGACGGGAAACTTCAAGCTCAATTAACTGTGCTCGATCGTAAACCTTATCAGCAAAGCCGTGAGTAGTTTCATCCATATTGACTGTGCCAATAAAATAAAGGTTGGGAGGTAGTAAGACTGTTTCATGAGGTGCAAGTTCTATTTCGGCTAATCCGTCACGCATTCGCACTTCCATTGCTGAAAGAAACTTGGCAAAGTAATACTCCACTCGTGCTAAGTTCATTTCATCCAAAACTATGTGGTAAGGTAGGGGTGTGCGACACTCAGCTTGAGCATTTTTATACTCTTCGGCTGCTTGTTTTAGGAAGGAGCTAAATGCTGTGTAATGATACTGTTTATCAATTGGGTTGAAGTAGCCTAATAAGTCTTCATTAGTAGTCCAGTTAGGAGCAACTGGAACTAATAAATATTCAGCTTCGATTGCATCAGCATAAACTTTTGTAAGCCATGTTTTACCAGTGCCACTAATTCCTGAAAGTATCACAAATTTTCTAGTTTTTAACGCCAAGTAATAGCGACGGAGAATAAGTTTAGAAATAACCTGATCTTTAGAAGAAAGCGTTTGCCAAATTTCTGTAAGGGAACGTTCAAAATATAGGGAGGAAATACCAAGATTTAGTTGGTGATGGTTTTTATTCAAGGTATGATTAGGTTTTGGTTGACTTGTTTCAAGTTTTTGAGTAATCTGATTATTTACAGGAATACTTCGATGATTACGCCAGCCAAGAAATTCTCTAATTGCTGGCATAGGGTCGTAAGAAGTTGCCAGTAAAATTAGGGGGAAAATTTCTTCAAACTTTTGGGCTATATGAAAGCTTAGTTCTTTAGGTGACCAATGTATAGCTCTGTACTTTTCTACAGAAAAATCGGCTCTAATAATTTGATGATTTAACTGTTTACGGGAACCAGGATTGTGCAACCAAGAATACAAAGTAGTATTACTAAGCGTACAGTTATTAGCTAGGTCATGCTTAATAAGAAGTTCTCTCGCTTCTGGATAAGTACAACAATTAAATAAAAATCGCTCATTGTCAGGATTTACAGCACCGATGAAAAAACCGAAATTAAGAGATTCGTTACCTAAACTTATAAATAAATGTGCATCATCTGATAATTTTGCTCCTTTAGGATACCAGCTTATTTCGTAATACAAATTTCTTGGCGGTTTATGCAAAATTTTTCTTTCTATATCCAGTCTTTCAGTAATTATTTTAGGTAGTTCAGAAACTATTTTAAAGAATATGGACAAAAATGGCTTTTCTACATACTTGATAAATTGCTCTTTGTAAATAGAATACAAATTTTGTGTTTGCTCCTTATGCAATTGGGCAGTAAACTCGAATGTCTTAAGTGAAAAAGAATATTCGTTATCAATAATATTCTCTGTCACTTGCTCAAGCCATGTTTCTTTAAACAACAAAGTCGAAGAAGCTTTTGATAGAAGAGTCTTATCTTCATAAGATTTCGCTGAATATTTTTCGTATTGTAAAAATAACCACTTAAATACTGCTAGTTCTTCATTGGTTAGATAGTTGACGATTTCATCATCAGTTTCGTAGTTTCCATACTCTCTGTTATCTTCCTCAATCTCTGGTAGACTGCTTTGCCAGAGAGAAACAAAAAGCATTGATAAATTGCCAAAACCTTCTACCAGCGCAGCAAGTATTTTCTTGCGCTCGTTGTTTGCCAAGTACTGAATTGCCCTAACATTCAGATTATCTTGACCCTCAGCCTGGTTATTATCATATTTAGACCATACAAGCTGTCGAATATGAGAAGTAGTAATACCAGTTTCTTCCCAAGAGTTTACTAAATAGTTAAATTCAGCATCCTTCCCGCAAACCATGCCATAGAATTCAATATAAAAGGCAAAAAGAGCCAGAAAACGTATGACTACTTGACAATGTTCAATTTCAGTCGAATAACTAGCCATTCCTGCTTGGATTATTATTTCCCATGCTTGTTCTATCCATTCCCAAGATCCCTCTTCTATTTCTAGTTGATCATCGATTTCACAAAATGCAAGTTCAGCAATGTAATCTAAATTGCTCCATGTAAGAATATCGGCTCCCGAATGGGAAATTTTGTCTAGCATTTTTCCTAAATACTCAAGTTCTCGCAGCGCCTGAAAGCTGATTAGATCATAAATTCAATAATATTAAAATTGTAATCGCACTCTACACTCTTCACCCCACACTTAACGCTGTCCTACACCTAATTGCTTTTCTAACCTCCGACTCGCTAAAGACGTGGAATAACAAAATACCCAATAAATCACTCTCACAAATAAGTAAACCTCGGCATATCTTCCGAGAAATTCGGGTTGCGCTAAGATCGATCGCACCATCCCCATCAATTCCAACAAGGCAAAAATTGCTAATAAAGAGGTATCTTTAAATAACCCTATTAAATATTATCAATTAAGAACTGACCTTGAGGCATCAAAAGGCGCAGATTTGCTTGCTCATTTCAAGCAATTGATATTGCAAAGCTAACGAGATTTTAGATCTGCGATCGCACTTTTCGCCACCCCAGCAATTGCTTGATCCGTCGCCTTCGGTAAATGATAATACTTTCCACCAGCGTTCTTTGCCAACTCCTTAGCAAAACCAGTAGAAATAAACTTATTTTCCGTATCAATTACCAACAGCTGAATTCCCAAACCGCGAATTCTCGCCGCAATTTCCAACAATTCCGCCTTAATATCCGGTTTTTCGCCTTCAGGAATTGGTTCTCCTAAAGATCGTGCCAGCGGGATATTGCCACGTCCGTCAGTTATCGCTACAATAACAACCTGACCAATATCTCCCGACATCTGGGCATTTATTCCCACTCTTACCGCTTGAGTTAAACCATGTGCTAAGGGTGAACCACCGCCACAAGGCAAAAGTTCCAAGCGCCGCTTTGCTAAAGCAATGGAACGAGTCGGCGGTAACAGCACATCGGCGTGTTCTCCTCTAAAAGGAATTAACGCCACTTGGTCGCGGTTTTGGTAAGCTTCGGTCAGTAGCGACATTACCGCGCCCTTTGCTGATTGCATTCTATTTAATGCCATTGAACCAGAGGCATCTACTACAAACACTACCAAAGATCCGGCTTTGCGGACTAGGCGTTTAGAACGAATGTCTCCTTGTTCAACAATTACTTTTCTGTCAGGTTGACGTTCCCGCCTTGCTTTTTGGTAAGGTGCAGCTGCGCGTAAGGTGGCATCTACTGCTATGCGGCGCACGCGACCTTTGGGTAACATGGGTTTAACGTAACGACCTCTGTCGTCGGAAAAGATTTTGCTGCGAGTTCCTGATTTTCCGCGACGTTGCGCCATTTGTGCAAAGTAAAGCACAGAAGGATCGAGTATTGTTCCTTCAGGATCGAAAACGAATTCTTCAGGAACGTTCATTTCCTGTTCTTCGGGTTCTTCGGGTTCTTCTTTTTCCTCTTCGTCTTCTTCTTGTTCTTCTTCAGATTGATCTTCTGGTGGTGGAGGTGGGGGAGGTGGTGGGGGTGGTTGTTGTTCGGGTGGAGTTTGAACGACTGTGGCGCGAGGAACGATAACTAATTCTACGGCGCGGCGTAAGTCTTCTGAGTTGACGGTGTTTCTTCCGTCGAATGCTGCTGCTGCTTTGGCGACTCTGACGGCGAAGAGTTCGGCGCGATGTCCTTCTACTCCGGCGCGTATTGCTTCTTCTACTAAATAGGTGATTTGTTCTTTGGTGATGATAACTTCTTTAAGCCATTCTCGCGCTAGGATGACTTGGGTTTTAATGTTGTCGATGTCTTCGGTGTATTGGGTGAGGAATTGTTGGGGAGAACGAGAGAATTCTAATGCTTGTTCGACTGCTTGTACACGATCGTCCAACCCTAAAACCCCGTCAGCTGATAAAGTGATAGCGATGCGATCGAGCAAATGTTCCCGCAATGGCCCTTCTTCTGGATTATAAGTGGCAATAAATAAAGGTTGGCAAGGATGCTCGAAACTAATTCCTTCCCGTTCGATGATGTTGCGTCCTTCGGATAATACTGATAAAAGTTGGTTAGCAATTTGGTCATCGAGGAGGTTAATTTCATCAACGTAGAGAACTCCTCGGTTGGCGGAAGCGAGTAACCCTGGTTGAAAGACAGTATCTCCTTGCTTAACAGATTTTTCCACATCTACGGAACCGAGTAATCTATCTTCGGTGGTTCCCAAGGGAAGTTGTACGAAAGGTGCAGGGATGATTTGGGTGTGTTGAGACTGATTTGGTGAAGGTGCTTCGTTACAGAAGGAACCTTTGACGACTTCTATTGGTGGTAAAAGTGAGTGTAAAGCACGCGCCATAACTGATTTGGCGGTTCCTCTGCGACCTGCGATCGCTACTCCTCCCAAACCAGGATCGACCGCTGCCAACAGCAATGCTAACTTGATTGCTTCTTGTCCGACAACAGCAGCTAAAGGAAAAGCGGTAATTTGAGGCAGAGTTGACGCAGGCATTTTTTCCGAGTTTGCACATCCAGATCTTTTAGCATAGCAGCAAATGAGAACTTCTTCCCTTGTAATTAGTGGGGTTGGGGGTTACTTTAATGGCAGCAACTAAACCGGGGGACAATTAGTAAGGTGCGTCAGAAGCTAAAACCCCGATGTTGTCGCTTAGATTTACGATCTGACGCACCCTACAACTACAACTCTTCCGACTTCAGACCAATCAATTTTAGATTCGGCTCAAAAATCTAAAATCTAAAATCTAAAATCTAAAATCCAATGGCTAACACTCAAAATTTTGCGGGATGGCGGCGAGTTTTCTACGGACTTCGTACCCGGATCATTATGTGGTACGTGCTGTTAATGACTTGCTCTACGACTTTAACTGTTTTTGCGGTGCGTCAGGTGCTTTCTGTCAGGTTAGAAGAACGCAGCAAACAAATTTTAGTGCAAGAGGTGAAAGAGTTCCGCCAATTATTTGAAGGATATCGTGAATTTGGTTGTTGTGAAGTCGATGATTTATTTGATGATTTCTTGTCGCGCAATATTCCAGTTGACGGGCAATTTATGCTGAGTTTTATTAACGGTAAATTTTATAAAGCTAGTCCCACAGCGTTACCACAATCATTGGCACGAGATAAAAGATTGCTTAACCGTTGGTCTAGATTAAGGAAACCAGAAAGGGGGGAGAAGATTACTCCTAACGATAATATTAGATATTTTGCGCTTCCAGTTAATATCGATGGTCAAAAACCAGGAGTGTTTATTGTTATGCACTCGACAGAAAGCGAGTTGGAAAAATTAAATGAAGTTACAGTTGTAATGGTTTTAGTAACATTAATGGTCTTGGTTGTTGCTTCGGTGGTAATTTGGGCGGTAGGGGGAAGGGTGTTAAGACCTTTGCGTTTATTAACGGCAACAGCGCAGTCAATTAGTGGTTCTAATGTCGGCGAAAGATTAGAGGTGCAAGGTTCAGATGATATTGCTGAATTAACGATGACTTTTAATGCGATGTTGGATAGGTTGGAGGCGGCTTTTACTAGTCAGCGCAATTTTATTAATGATGCAGGTCATGAATTAAGAACGCCAATTACTATTATTCGCGGTCATTTAGAATTGTTAGGGGACGATCCTGAAGAGCAAAAGGAAACTTTGGCGATCGTCACTGATGAATTAGACAGAATGAGTCGGTTAGTGAATGATTTATTATTATTAGCAAAGGCGGAAAGACCAGATTTTTTGAATTTAGAAACGGTTGATGTGGCATTGTTCACTGAGGAGTTGTTGGCGAAGGCAAAGGCTTTAGGCGATCGCTATTGGCAAATCGAAGATCAAGCTTTTTGTTGGATTGTAGCCGATCGCCAAAGACTAACTCAAGCTATGATGAATTTATCCCAAAATGCCGTGCAACATACTAAGCGAGAAGATGCTATTTTCTTAGGTTCAACTGTGAAAAATAACGAGGTTTGTTTCTGGGTAAGGGATACTGGCGAAGGCATTGCACCAAAAGAACAAAGGCGAATTTTTGAAAGGTTCGCACGGGTGACAAATAGCCGCAGACGTTCCGAAGGTTACGGTTTGGGTTTGGCAATTGTTAGAGCAATTGTCGAAGCTCATGAAGGAAGAGTAGAATTAGAAAGTGAGTTGGGTAAAGGTGCAACTTTTATGTTGATTTTGCCGATTCAAGTTAGCTCTAATCTCAAATAATAATAGCAGTCATTTGCTGAATGGAGGCGAAATTTATGAAAATTGCTCAACCGAAACGCTTTACTTTAGAAGAATATCACGAACTTACAGAGATTGGCTTTTTTCACGAGGGCGATCGCATAGAATTAATCAGAGGAGAAATTTTTGAGATGGCGGCAAAAGGTACGGCTCACGAAACTTGTATTTCTAAATTGCTTCGAGAATTAGTTAGACTCTTAGGAGATGCCGCAACTCTTCGTTGTCAATCTCCTATCTTACTACTAAACAACAGCGAACCTGAACCGGATTTTGCGATCGTAAAAAACACACCGGATGACTATTTATCTGCTCACCCTGCACCAAATGATGTGTTATTGGTAATTGAAATTTCAGACTCTACTTTGAATTACGATCGAGAAGTGAAATTATCTCTCTATGCTGAAGCCGGAATCTCTGATTATTGGATATTTAATGTATTCGATAATCAGTTAGAAGCTCACAACGAACCTTTTCAAAATAGTCAAGGAAATTTTGGTTATCAGAATCGGAGAATTGTTTTACCAAATCAAGTTATAGCATTACCTTGTTTCCCTGATTTATCTTTGGATTTAAGTAGGGTTTTTCCGCCAAAGCAGAAGTAGGAAATACTGCAAAGAAACTAAAGAAACCCGGTTTTTTGGAGAAACCTGGTTTCTGGGAACACAGAGTTAGTAGTGACTTGATCGAATGTAGATGCTAAAAATCAGTTTCAGCAATGGGTAATGGCTAATCTTGGCACAAATTTACTGCCTAAATATGTTACAGTTCAAGCAGGTGGGGAGTCTCATGCTCCAGAATTCCTTGCCAAAGTTTATGTAGGTGAGGAAAAGTATGGAGAAGGCAAGGGACGCAGCAAAAAAGATGCGGAAAAGTGCGCTGCTGAAGATGCCTTAGTGAAGCTGAAAAAACGAGGGATGATCTAGAAATTGATTGTCAATCCTAATGAATAGAATTCTCATCGCTGAAGACGAACCGCGAATTGCATCTTTTTTGGAGAAAGGTTTAAAGGCTAATGGCTTTACTACTGTCATAGTAGATGATGGGCAAGCCGTAGCTAGAATGGCTGATAGTAAGGATTTTGATTTGTTAATTCTGGACTTGGGTTTACCGGGGAAGGATGGTTTAGAAGTTTTGGCGGAGTTGCGGGGAAGGGGTGAAACTCTCCCCGTTATTATTCTGACGGCGCGGGATGATGTGGCGGATAAGGTGGCGGGGTTGGAAGGTGGCGCGGATGATTATGTGACTAAACCTTTTCGGTTTGAGGAGTTGTTGGCGCGAGTGCGGGTGAGATTGCGCGATCGCAATACTTTTGCCAAAAAAGATGATTTAATATTACAAGTTGGTGATATTTTACTCGATTTGCGATCGCGTAAGGTTTCTGTAGGCGATCGTCACGTCGAATTATCTGCTCGTGAATTTATCTTAGCCGAAACTTTTTTACGTCATCCCGGACAAGTTTTAAGTCGGGAACAACTCTTAAGTAGCGTTTGGGGTTACGACTATGACCCAAATTCTAACATTGTCGATGTTTATGTTGGCTATCTTCGCAAAAAATTAGGTAGCGACAAAATTGAAACCGTTCGGGGGATGGGGTATCGCTTCTGTACTTGAATTTTTCGGAAAATTTTCCGGTGCGTCAGACTATAATCTTTAAATTAAGGGGAATTTTGGTTTTCTGACGCACGCGACAAAGATAATCCCTGGCAATGGTGAGGTTGGTTTGGCGATCGATTTCATGAGAACTTTCTCATCTACTTCTCATAGATATCTTAAAAACGACAAGCAAAATTAAAGATGATAGCCAATCAGAGAGGGCTACTCTGAGACACAAAGCTATCATACTTAACAAAATATCAGCGTTGCTGATGAAACGGCTATAACTAAATATCGAAATGCAAATACAGACTTCGGTTTTGCTAATGAAATCTTAAAGTTTGACCATGAAAAAATGCAAGCGTACATGGACAAAACACTAGTTTAACTAGCACTCCAACAAAAACGTTTTCAGCCGTTGACAAATAACAGGGTTAAACCCTGTTTTTTTGTTGGGTATGGGATTTCTGAGAGATCAAAAATTAAGATAGGCAATTAGTCAAAGAAGCGAAGTAAACGGAGTACAAAATTTAGTTTTTCCGGTGCGTCAACAACAGCGTAACGCACCATTCCACCGATCAAAAGAACTATTTCTCTACGAGTAAGTTAGCGCAAGAGATAATATCAGACAAAATTGCCTTTCCGTTACTGCCAGTATAAATTTCTAACTGGGCTTTTGGTTGACCAACAAATAATAATTTTTCACTAGGAAAAACTATGCGTTCTAACTTAGAGTTAGAGTTATTTTCAATCCGAATAATCTGGATTTCAGTAGTAGTATTGGTATAAAAACACAAAACTTCTTCCGTTGCATTTACTAATGATGTTTCACAAGTTTCTATCATAATTTTGGCAAAAAAAAGAGGTAAACAAGAGTTAAAACATACCATAGCTAAGTTAACAACTCGTTATTGAGCTTAGAATCTAGCTAAGGGTAGAGGTCAATATTAAATTAAACAGTAACTAGAGAAACAATACCGGAAACTTTAAGTATTTTTAATTTTAGTCATTAAATATAACCATAATTGTTTCTAGTTGACAATTAATGGCAAAACTTAATAGAGAAACTAAGCTTGCTTTCTCTAATCTAGAATGTTAAAATCCGAGAGATTTGAGTAAGTCAGCCTAATCCAGGCTTGTAAACCCTGGAGCGGAGGAACCAACTTTTGGGGCGCATTTCTGCCGTTTTTTTGTGAGGAGGTGAGGCAGAGAGGGATAACTCTCAGTCCTAGCCCGACAGCTAACTTCGTAGGCACAGAGAGGAGGCTGAAGAGTCAGAAATTTTTATTGTGTTCTGAACTCGTCGGTGTTCCTGGCTGGTACTGCTCAGCATTTGTGTACCTGCTTATAACACTATGGCTATAAACTTTACAATGGTCTGCAATTACCTCTGGCAGACAGGCTATCTGCTGATGTGTCACAATTGGTTTAGGAATAATTATCCTACGGTGGGTTTTTGCCTTTGTCAACTATGAATTAACGATTAACCCACTACAAGGACTTCTTGCTAATTTCGATCGCCTACTAACCAAGATTATTAAACCATTAAACCACAAGGAAAACTTTTTGGATCGTTAAGCTGTTACGCATTTAAATCACTTATTAACGAGTAGGGTGCGTCAGACGGTAAAGCCTATGTAGAAAGGAAAATATTTAAATCTGACGCACCCTACAATATGACTTTTAAATGCGTAACAGCTTATTGTACGCAACAGAAGTAAAACAATTCACTTACGAGAGGTAAAGCTGGTGAATATCAAGCCAATGTTAGCACGCTTTCAAAGCGCAGTTGGTCGAGATGATTTGGTTGAGCAAATGATACTGCTCTCCGGGAAAAAACCTTCAGTATTACCAACTAGTAAATCTCCTAATTCATTAACTTTTGTTGTTGGTTATAATGGCTCTCCTAGCAGTCATACAGCTTTAGATATTACCTTGTTAATCGCCCATCAAACTAGGTTAGCCACCAACAAAGAAGTGATTGTAAAAATTGTTTATGTGATTGATGAAGAGGGGTACGATAAAGTAGGATATTTGCCAATGAATTGCACAGTTGCTAATAATTCTTGGGAATTTTCTACAGCATCAGTATTAAAATCAGTCACGACTGAGTTAGCTAAAACAAAAGTTAAGGCTTTGGCAATGAGCGATCGGCAAACATCCACTAAAACTCGCTCTGTACAAACTACTTGTTCTCCCAATTCTGTCTTTGAGATAGCCGAACAAATTTTGTGGCAAGCACGTTATTTAGTAGAAGAATGGGGAGATGCTTTTATCGCTCATTTACGCATTGGTTGTGTTGCAGAAGAATTAACTAAGGTTGTCACCTCTGAAGGAGCAGATTTACTATTTTTAGGTTGTCACTCCGCGAATCATTCTTTAGTGAAAAAACTCGGTGCTAAATTTCCTTGTCCTGTACTGGGAATTCCTAATTCTATTGCTGAGAATTAACTGAGTTTCAACTTACTTATATTCATTTTTTAGAGAATCCACCTTTCAAGAAGGTGGGTTTTTCTGTAGAACTCAACTAGCATCTATCTTCAAAAAAGGTAACTTATGGAAAGCTGGCAAGCAATGATTGCTACGACAACATTTGTGGGTGTCATTCTTTTAATCATGACTGAGTGGATACACCTAACAATTGTAGCATTTTTGGGTGCATTACTATTAGTTCTGTTTAATGTCATGACTTTAACAGAAGCCATTGAATATATTAGTAAAAGTCATGGAACTTTGGGTTTATTCTTCGGCGTTATGGTATTAGTCAGAGCATTTGAACCGACAAAAGTTTTTGATTACTTAGCCACTCAAATTGTTTTGTTTGCTAAAGGGAAAGGCAATCGTTTATTGATAGGTATTGTTGCTATTACTACTCCTATTTGTGCCTTTTTACCAAACGCCACAACGGTAATGTTACTAGCACCTTTACTCCCACCAATGGCAGAGGAATTAGGCGTAGACTTTGTGCCTTTGTTAATTTTGATGGTGTTTGTTGCTAATAGTGCGGGATTATTAACTATTGTTGGCGATCCAGCAACTTTTATTGTAGGTGATGCCGTAAATCTTAGCTTTACAGATTACCTAACTCGCTTAAGTTTAGGCGGTGTAATTGCTGTACTAACAGTAGTAGCTACCTTACCATTTTTATTCCGCAAAATTTGGCACAAAAAGTTAGAGAATTTGGAAGAATTACCGCACCCACAAATTAATCATCCCCGTATTTTAGCAGTGGGGAGTTTGATTATGGCATTTGTATTAATATTTTTCGTAGTGGGGGAAAGTTTACCAATTCCGCTTTCGCCAGCTACAGTTGCTTTGTTAGGTGCAGCTTTAGCTTTACTACTTTCTCATCATAGTAGGATTGACACGGTAAACAATATTCTGCGAGATGTAGACTGGAGTACATTAATATTTTTTATGTGTGTCTTTGTGCTAATTGGTGGGTTGGAAAAAACGGGGGTAGTTGATAATTTATCGGAGATTTTAGCTGCAATTTTAGGGAAAAATATTGCTTTTGGTGCAATAATTATCCTCATTTTAGTGGGATTATTATCCAGCGTAATTCCTAATATTCCCTTAGTAGTGGCAATGGTGCCATTACTGAAACAATATCTGGTTAATGTGGGTTTAGCTGGACCAGAGATACTGTCAGCAGATTTTAGTGGACAATTTCCCGTGGAAGTTTTGCCATTATTTTATGCGATGATGTTTGGTGCGACTTTAGGAGGAAATGGTACTTTAGTTGGAGCATCTTCTAATATTGTGGCTGCGGGAATTTCCGAATTACATGGTCGTCGGATTTCTTTTAAAAGGTTTTTGCATTATGGTATTCCTGTGATGATGTTGCAGTTAGTTACTGCGGGTTTATATGTAATTATCCGGTTTTTGGTTTAAAACTAAATATTAAATTAAGCGTCTTGCATTTCTCTAGGGTTAACATCAGGGGGAAAAATAAATAGTTCCTTTCCCTGTTGTTTGGCTTTGCGATGTAGGGCGATCGCATCCACTAGTTGATGAAACATAATGGGAACCCATTGCCCTGTATAATAGTAAACCACTACCCTACTTTTGGCATAGTCATTAGTAGGTAAGGAATTGTACCAAGGAAATTTCACCTTCAAATCACCTCAATTTTATTTACCTCCTATACGACTATTCTCATCTATTATCAGCTTTGAGAAAACTATCAACGGTGATATATCTTGCAGAAGATGTTATTCTAAATAGTCAACAAAAAAACTGACGACTTGCCTAATTTAGTCGTCAGTAAAAGAGAGGAGGTTAGATTTTAATGAGCAAATGAAAATAGGATAGGCCGCAAATTCAAACTTAGTATCCGATGAAGTGCAGCACGTCGCGCAATACACTAAATCCAGCTAAATCCCACAGCAAGTATGCTAAAAAGCCAATCATTGCTAAACGACCATTCCACAGTTCTGCTTGGGGATTCCAGCCAAATAAGAAAGCATTACGGTCTTTACCGTTGTATGCGGTAGCTACTGGTGGTAAATCTGTAGGAGTGCGAGTTTCCATGCTTAACAGTCCTTAATAATTGCTTACACACTCATAGTATCTACTGCAAAATAGCGGGTAGTCTGTCTTTAGACACAGAGATTAGGCTATCTCAGGGTCGATCTTAAAGAGTTATTTCTTATTAGAAACCTCTACCTATGGAAAGTGAGAAAATAGAAAGTTTACGTCACAGTATTTTAATTTACAATTTTATCGATTAAAGATTAGGCAATTTATCTCTATATTCACTTCAGCTACTAAATTTCAGACCTGAGAGAGATGCTTTTGATACTCGGATTCAGCGAATCTAAGCGATATGGCATTACTTTTTGCTAAAGTATAAAGCTTTTAGCTGTGTCACCTTGATCTCGGTGGAATAGCTTTCATTAGAAGAGGTAAATACTATCTATGATTGAAATTTTGAGTATGCAGCTGGGATTAAATAAGCTGCCATTTTACTTGGCTCAAATACTAACACCAACTACACCTACAGTTGTTCCAGAAAGAGCAGCATTAGTATTTTCAGGACCACAATTTTTTGCGGCTTTAATTTCTGGGGTATTAATTGCTTTTGCTTTTCAATTTCTGTTAACTAACTTCGGTGTAGCCTTTATATTAGGGCGTGGCTCAAGCTCTGATTCCGATCGCGATCGCGATGATTCAGATGATTTGGGAACCACAGTGAAAAAGATTAGCTGGATGATTGGATTAGCTACCTTAATAACTGTGAGTTTGGCTCTGTTAGTTGGGACTTTTTTAGCAGTTAAATTAAGCCTAGTAACTAATCCAATTCTAGGAGCAATTATTGGCTTAACAATTTGGGGAGCTTACTTATTATTGCTAGTTTGGGCTAGTTCTAGTGCGGTAGGTTCTTTAATTGGTTCAGTAATTAATACAGCAACTTCTGGTTTTCAAGCAATTGTTGGTACTGCGGCGGCGGCTTTGGGTGCAAAAGCTACTTCTAGCCAAGTAGTTTCCACTGCTGAAGCTGCTGCTGCTGCTGTGAGCAGACAAATTGGGAATGCGATCGATCCGATCACCATTAGAGAAAATCTAGAAGATTATTTGCACACCTTACGTCCGCCAGAATTAGATTTAGGAAAACTACGCCGGGAAGTTGAAAAAACATTCAACGATCCCAGATTAGCCGCTGTTGCTAGTAGCGAAGGATTAAGCAGAATTAATCGCCAAACTTTCGTTGATTTGGTAGGAAATAATACTGCACTTTCCAAACGAGATGTGAATCGGATTGTTGATACTTTAGAAGATACTTGGAAGCAAACAGTTAATAGATTAACTCCCCAGGGTAATTTGATGGGTGAATTAATCAATTATCTGAAATCTGCTCAAAGTAGTGAATTGCGATCGCCAGAATTAAATAGAAAACTTGACGCATTAATTGAAGAAATGCGTCTGCAAAGGCGAGAAACAGAAGAACAAACCGAAAAAACACCTGGTTTGATGCAGCAAGCAGCCCAATATGGTTTTAACACTTTAATGGGAATACTATTAGCTAGAACAGACCTTTCCGATTTGGATGTTGAAACAATTTTGGAGCGGTTGAAACAAGCTAGAGATCGAGTTGCTAGTGGTGCAAATCAAGTTAGTTCTCAAGTTCCCGGACTTCCTTCTGGTACTCCTAATACTATTAGGATGGACGTAGAAAATTATCTGTTAAATTCCTATCCTTGGCATTTAAACAGGGAAACAATTAAGCATGAATTTAGACAGGTAATTTACGATCCGGAAGCCGATCCGGGTGCAGTGCGTCGCCAGTTAGAAAGATTAGGTCGATCGGACTTGATGAATTTGCTGCAACAAAGAGATGATATTACTCCAGTTCGCAGAAATGAAATTGTCGATCAATTAGAAGCAATTCGGCTGGATGTGCTGAATCAAGTGCAAACAGTTGAAGGCGCAGAACAACAGCAAGATGTTCGTACCAGAGTAGAAAATTATCTGCGAAATACTGGGAAAGAAGAGTTAAATCCTGAAGGAATTAGGCGCGATTTTCGCACTTTAATTGACGATCCACAAGCGGGATATGAACAATTGCGCGATCGCCTTTCTCACTTCAACCATGATACCTTTGTGCAACTCCTCAGTCAGCGACGAGATATGAGTCAAGAGGAAGCAGAAAGAATCGTTAGCGACTTAGAAAATACTCGTGATAACGTACTTTCTCAAGCACAAAAAACTCAAGAACAAGCTAAAGCACAAGTTGAAGCATTGTGGCTAAATTTAGAATCTTACTTACGGAATACTGGTAAGGAAGAATTGAATCCTGATTCGATTAGACGCGAGTTAAATCTGTTGTTAAGTAATCCCAATGCTGCATTACCTTTAGTTCGTGCTAGATTGTCACGTTTCGATCGCGATACTTTGGTAAAATTGCTCAGCCAACGCCGAGATTTAAGCGAAGAGCAAGTAAATCAAATTATCGATCAAGTGCAGTCAACTTGGAGTGGTGTAGTTCATGCACCGCAAATAGCAGCAGATAAAACAAAAGAACAATACGATCGCGTCATTAATGCGATCGCTGATTATCTGCGAAATACTGGCAAAGATGAACTAAATCCTGAAGGAATTAGCAGAGATTTTTCCACATTATTTGCTCATCCTCAAGAAGGGACGATCGCACTGCGAGAAAGATTATCTCAAGTCGATCGAGATACACTCGTAAAACTGCTTAGTCAACGTCGAGATTTGAGCGAAGAACAAGTAAATCAAGTCATCGATCAAATCCAACATAGTATTCGCAGCATTGTGCGATCGCCACGACGATTAGCACAAAGAACTCAAGCTAAAGTAGAGGATTTCCAAGCTACTTTAGAAGATTACTTGCGGAACACTGGCAAAGAAGCTTTAAATCCCGAAGGTATCAAGCGAGATTTAACTTTGTTGCTGCACGATCCGCGCACCGGAATGGATAGTTTAGGCGATCGAATTTCTCGCGTCGATCGAGATACCTTAATTAAATTGTTGGCGCAACGTCAGGATATGACGGAAGCGGAAGCAGCAAGAGTTGTCGATCAAATTCTCTCGATTCGCGATCAATTTGTCGAACAAGTGCGAGGTATTCAACGCCGGATTCAAGATGTGATTGATAGCATTTTTGCTAACATTCGCAACTATTTAAACTCGCTCGATCGACCAGAACTCAACTACGATGGCATCAAGCGTGATGTGCGTAAATTGTTTGACGATCCACAAGCCGGATTTGATGCAATTCGCGATCGACTGGGCCACTTTAATCGCGATACCGCAGTCGCCATCATGAGTTCCCGCGACGACATCAGCGAAGCCGACGCTAACCGCATTATCGACCAAATCGAAGGCGCACGTAACACCGTCCTGCAACGCGCCGAACGCATCCAACTAGAAGCGCAACGCCGCGTCGAAGAAGTGAAGCGACAAGCAGCCAAAAGCGCCGAAGAAACTCGCAAAGCCGCCAGAAATGCCGCTTGGTGGTTATTCGGCACCGCCTTCGTTTCTGCCATTTGTGCCGCTGTAGCTGGCTTCATCTCTGTTCCCACTCCCTAGCAGCACAGGGGTAAGAGTAATTCACTGTCAGGATGTAAATACTTTATTGGATTAAAAGTGAACCTAGCTCTTTAAAGAGCTAGGTTCACTTTTAAATACTATTCCCTTTCTTCTGCCGTTAGAAGCTAAAATCTCTATCGTTGTGTAAAAAGTAGGGAATCATGAAACGGCGAAAGTTGCTGCGTTACACAGGGGCGAGTTTGCTTACGGCTTTTGGCACTGCTTGGGCTTCAGGATGGCAAGCAACGCAAGCCCAAACGGGTGGTTCGCTATCAATTCGATGGTTAGGACACACTTGCTTTTTATTTACTAGTGGTAATCAAAGGGTATTAGTAAATCCTTTTCGCACAATTGGTTGTACTGCTGGTTATCGTTTGCCAAAAGTAGAGGCAGATTTGGTTTTAATCAGTAGTCAATTGTTTGATGAAGGTGCGGTAGAAGGTTTACCTGGTAATCCAAAAGTACTTTATGAACCGGGTGTTTATCAGTTTAAGGGTAATCAGTTTCAGGGGATTCGCACTTATCATGATACGGTTGGCGGACGTAGGTTTGGGACGAATGTAGCTTGGCGTTGGACTCAAGGTGGAATTAATATTTTGCATTTAGGAGGGGCGGCGGCACCAATTGAACTTGAGCAAAAAATTTTGATGGGAAAACCAGATTTGTTGTTGGTTCCTGTGGGTGGTGGTCCGAAAGCTTATAGTCCAAATCAAGCTATGGACGCGATTAAATCTTTGAATCCAAAGTTAGTAATTCCTACTCATTATCGGACTCAGGCTGCTGATGATAAGAGTTGCGATATTGTGGGTGTGGAAGAGTTTTTAAAGTTGACGGATGGTAGTGGTATGCCTATCCGCAATATTAATAGCGATTCTGTTACTATTAGTGTTGCTGATTTGCCGTCTAGTGGTTCTACAGTTAAGATTTTGAGTTATCAGTTTAGTTCTGTGCCTGTTGAGCCAAGAAGTAGTAGTTAAGGAATTTACGGATTAATTGATTCTGTAAGTTTGTAGTCAGGGGACGACTGAAGTCGCTACTACGAACTTACGGTTTTATCTTTTTAGTTTGGTTGCGGGTAGTTCGATTAGGTAATAGCTGACTATTGCTAGTAATGTGGATAGGATTAGGGTTTCTGTGAATCTTAGGAGGAAGGCTTGTAGGGGTTGATTTGAGGTGAATAAAATGGGGGTTAGTTTGGTAACTATTGGGTAATGCCAAATGTAAATTCCGTAAGAGAAGTTGCCGAAGTAACCTAAGATTATGAAGGGGATTTCCCAAGGTGATTTTTGCGGGAATTGATAAGATTTTGGATAAGGATCTGATTCTATTAAGTAAAGGAATGTTGATGTTAGTAGGGCGGTAATTGTGGGGGCAATAAATAGTAAGTGGAATTGGTGGTAGTATTTGTAATAAGCTGTGAAAAGGTAGAGGAGTAAAATTACTAATAATGCTAATTTTGGCTGGGATATGAATGTTTTTTTAGGCTGATTAATTGGTGGTTTGGCTTTTTGTTTGATAATTATGGCATTGACTAAAAATCCGCAAAGGAACGAGTCTAAGTTGGTAATTAAGGGGATGTAAATATAACTGATGAAATTGTTGGTTTGTTGTTGGGGAAGGGAAGTTTGATTGATGATGAATATCCAAATTAAGAGGCGAAGACAGAAGGAGAGGAGGGTAAGGCTGAAGAAGGCAATAAATATTTGTTTGAGTTTGGGTAGGCGATCGCGCAAAAAAATATAAATGAACGGAATTACTAAATAAAACTGCACTTCCGTTGATATGTACCAAAATGCTCCATGAAAGTCTACAGGTAAGGTATGATCGTAAGTAAAGGTTAATATTCTGAGTAAATATTGTCGGTTTTCTGGTTGCCAAATTTGCGGATAGAAAATTAAACCTAAAATTATGACAAAAACGTAGTAAACTGGTAGAATTCTTAAAGCACGGTTGCGCCAAAAGTTCATTAATCCCGTTAATTGGGTAGTATAACGTTGATTATAAAAAGCTTTTCCAATTAAGTAACCGGAGAGACAAAAAAAGATTCTAACTGCTACTCCTCCGGGACTGAATATTAACCAAGTTAAGTCATAATTCTGATAGAAAATTGTTGATTTCGGTGGGATAGAGTGTGCAATTAATACCATTAAACAAGCAAATCCTCGCAGGGAAAGCAGAGGATCTATTTTAGGTAAAATTCGGGGAAATTCGGGAAAGAGTAAATTATATTTCAAGTTTTTGTTGCTAATGAGATTAAGTAGTAGGGTAGATGGGAAGGATAAATTTAATGATTCTGCAAAAGTTTTTGATCTGACGCACATACAGCTAAAGTTAGAATATCATAATAGTTTTTAGATAGTCAGTAGCTATGCAAACAGAGTACCAAAAGCGTCGGGAAGAGTTAATGGCGAAAATTGGCAATGGTACAGCTATTTTTCGCAGTGCACCAGTGGCAGTGATGCACAATGATGTAGAGTATGCTTACCGACAAGATAGCGATTTTTATTATTTGACAGGGTTTAATGAGGCGGATGCTGTAGCAGTTTTAGCACCTCATCATGAAGAACATCGATTTATTTTGTTTGTGCAACCGAAAGATAAGGAAAAGGAAGTTTGGACGGGATATCGAGTTGGGGTGGATGCGGCGAAGGAAAAGTATGGTGCTGATGAAGCTTATCCGATCGCAGAATTAGATGAAAAGTTACCCCAATATTTAGAGAAAGCTGAGAGAATTTATTATCATTTGGGACGCGATCGCCAGTTTAATGAAACTATCCTTTCTCATTGGCAAAAGTTAGTGGCAACTTATCCAAAACGGGGTACTGGTCCGATCGCAATTGAAGATTCTAATTTTATCATTCATCCAATGCGATTGGTAAAAAGTGCCGCGGAATTGGAGTTAATGCGAAAGGCGATCGCTATTTCTGTGGAAGCACATAATTACGCGAGAGAATTTGCTAAACCTGGACGTTACGAGTACGAAATTCAAGCGGAAATGGAACATATTTTTCGCTTGCGAGGAGGTATGGGACCTGCTTATCCTTCGATCGTTGCTTCTGGTGCAAATGCGTGCATTTTACATTACATTGAGAACGATCGGCAATTACAAGAAAATGATTTGCTGTTAATTGATGCGGGTTGCTGCTATCAATATTACAACGGTGATATTACCCGCACTTTTCCAGTAAATGGCAAATTTACACCGGAACAAAAAATAATTTACGATTTAGTTTTGACGGCACAGTTAGCAGCAATTGACCAAGTAAAACCGGGCAATCCTTGGAATTTAGGACATGATACCGCCGTGAGAATTTTGACTGAAGGTTTGGTAGAGTTAGGATTGTTAACAGGTGACATTGAAGAGATAATTAAAGAAGAGAAGTACAAAGCATTTTATATGCACAAAACTGGGCATTGGCTAGGTTTAGATGTGCATGATTCGCCTGTTTATAAACTTGGTGAAGAGGTTTGGCAAACTCTACAACCGGGACAAGTTTTAACTGTAGAACCGGGAATTTATATTGCACCTGATTATCAACCAGCAGAAGGACAACCTGAGATAGATGACAAATGGCGAGGTATTGGCATTCGTATAGAAGATGATGTGTTAGTCACCGAGTCAGGAAATGAGATTTTGACTGCTGGTGTACCCAAATAAAAGCGCCTAAAATGATGGATTTATTTTGGAAGATTGATTGGTATAAGGTATTTGTTCCTAGTACCTCTGTTGCGGAACTTGTTGTGCGCGGAACGCTAGTTTATTTGTTGTTATTTGCGATTCTGCGCTTTCTTCCTAACCGCCAAATTGGTACGGTAGGAATTTCTGATTTATTAGTAGTAGTGTTGTTTGCGGAAGCTGCCCAAAATGCAATGGCAAGCAATTATACTGCAATTACTGATGGTGTAATTTTGGTGATGACAATTATTTTTTGGAGTTGCATTTTAAATTGGTTGGGTTATAAATTTCCGCGGTTTCAACACTTTTTACATCCTTCACCAGTACCATTGGTTGTTAATGGCAAAATGATGCGGCGAAATTTGGAACAACAATTAATTACTCAGGATGAATTAATGAGTATGCTTCGCCAACAGGGAGTACAAAAAATGAGTGAGGTAAAGTTGGCATTTATGGAGTCAGATGGCAATATTAGTGTGATTACTAATGTGCCGAAATCTAATGTTTCTCCAGTCTTAAAGGATGAATCTGACACTTATGCGACAGAATAAATAATTAGATCTGGGAAAGTTTTCAGCAAACAGACTTTTTCCGTTGTTACTAATGCAGGGTAAGTTAAGTACTTCTACTTAACTACTCTGCGAAAGTAAAAATTTACTATCTTTCTAGATAGATGCGGAAAAGTTAGTTAACTTCATATAATTGGACTTGATGGTTGAGAAAAGATAATAATTTTTTTTACTATTCGGGAAAAGTAGTCTGAAACAGTTGGAAAATTAAATAAATTCTGTTAGTGAAATTAGGGTAGGATCGGGGCAATGCAAGTTGTAGATTTTTCTGTAGATTCTCATGGGGAAAAGTTTAGATTTTTGCAGGATCAATTGCGCGATCGCTGGCAAAGTATTGAAGGCGCTAACCTGGGAGATTATGATATTGTAGTGATTCCTTCTGTAAGTTTAGATCAACATGAACTACAGAAGATTGAAGGTTTTTTGAATTACGAAGAACGATTACTTTTCTCCTTGATTCGGTTGCGAAATCCCCGAACAAGAGTTATTTTTGTCACTTCTCAACCTTTGCCTCCCATAGTAATTGATTATTACTTACAATTGTTGCCGGGAATTCCTTTTTCTCATGCCCGCGATCGCTTAATGTTATTTTCTGTTTATGATTCTTCTCCAAAACCTTTAACCCAGAAAATATTAGAACGTCCTCGGTTAATCCAGAGGATTCGCCAAGGATTAAGACCGGATAAATCTTTTATGATTTGTTATAACTCTACTCAGTTAGAAAAAGATTTATCTTTGCAGTTACGAGTACCTTTGTTAGCAGCAGATCCCGATTTACTTTATTGGGGTAGCAAAAGCGGGAGTCGGCAAATTTTTGCTGAGTGTGGTGTACCCCATCCTGATGGTAGCGAAATGGTAGAAAATGCTGAAGATTTAGCAGAAGCAGCTGCGGAACTTTGGGAACGTCAACCAAATTTAAAGCGGATGGTTGTCAAGCTAAATGAAGGGTTTTCCGGTGAAGGAAATGCTATTTTGGATTTAAGAGAAATTCCGAATATGACACCGGGTAATGTTTCCCATCAAGCAAGAGTTAAGGCAATTAGCGATCGCTTTAACTCCATGAGTTTTCAAGCTAAAAATGAAACATGGTCAAACTTTTCTAGTCGCATCCCTGAATTAGGGGCAATTGTCGAAGCTTTTATAGAAGGAGAAAGAAAACACAGTCCTAGCGTTCAAGGGAGAATTACTCCTAGCGGCGAAGTCGAAATTCTCTCAACTCATGACCAAATTTTAGGTGGTTCTGAGGGTCAAATTTACTTAGGTTGTTATTTCCCCGCCCAAGAATCTTACCGTTTACGTTTGCAAGAATTAGGAGTAAAAGTAGGGCGGAATCTTGCCGAAAAAGGTGCATTAGAAAGGTTCGGAGTTGACTTTATTGCTGTACATCAACCTGATGCTAAAGGTAAACCAGAATGGAATTTACAAGCAATTGAAATTAACTTGAGAAAAGGCGGTACTACTCACCCATTTATGACGCTGAAGTTTTTAACAACTGGGCGTTATGATATGGCGACTGGTTTATTTTATAGTCAGCAAGGTTGCCCAAAATATTACATGGCAACTGATAACTTACAAAAGGAACGTTATCGCGGTTTGTTGCCTAATGATTTGATGGATATTATCGCCGATCATCGCTTACATTTTGACACGAGTACGGAGACAGGAACGGTGTTTCATTTAATGGGTTGTCTCTCGGAATTTGGCAAGTTGGGGTTAACTTGTATTGCTAATTCTCCCCAACAAGCTAAAGATATTTACAACCAAGTAGTCAATGTTTTAGATGACGAAACGAAGGAGACAGCGATCGATTCTCATGATTCATCATCTCATTGTTTACCGATGACTTGGCATGAATAATTGAGTTTAATGAGTGATGGGTTTTTGGTCGATCGCCTTTTCCTTTCCGGCATGAATTGCATATAATTTGCGATGAGTTTCTTGCATGGCGTTAATTAATTTGGGGTAAGGGCGATCGGTAACATCAACCAACCCAATATTATAATTTTCCCCATCAAAACGTCCCGTATTTGGTTGATCTACCCATTGAAACCAATGTGTACCAATTACTTCGGGAATTGCTGCGGCATTTTCCACATAATAACGATAAGCAACACCTCGTTGTTCTCGATCGCGAACTTGTTTCAATCCTGCGGACATTCCTCTTCCAGGTGTGCCAAAATGAAACTCACCAATTAACAAAGGTCTGCCACTTAATTTGGCATATTTCTGTATCTCTTCTTTATGCAAAATGTACTCATATTCATTAACACTAAAAACATCGAAAATTCGTCCTGCTTTTACCATTTCATCTGGTGCATATCCGGCAAAACGAATACCCAAAATTAAATGATTTGGGTCATATTTCCGAATCGCACTAGTGACGACTTGCAAATATTTTTCGTAAGCGCGATAGAAAAACTCTTTGCGTCTTTCTGGTGTATCTCCTTGCGCCAAAAACTTTTGTAACTCCTGCCGAGTTGCGGTATCTGGCCCAGATAATATCATATTAATAATATCTAATTCCCGTCTCGGCCAAGCTGGTTCATTACCAATAAAATATCCCACCAAAAAAGGGTCATTTTTGCGAATTGCAGACTTACTTGCTGCTACAGAATCGCTAATTTGTAAAAATTCCGGGGAATAAACATCAGGAAATCTCAAATATGCTTGCTTTGTTTCCCATCCAGTTATCGGCACTATGTATGGCATTCTCTGGGTATCAGTTACTAGTTTAGTTGACCAATTAGCGATCGTATTTATCCCCCAAGCTTGCATTCGCCGCACAGTCAAATCAACCCAATCTTGCTGCCAACTTTCCCCAAAACGTCGCCAAATATTCCACTGGTAAAAAGAGGTAACTGGTTGTTCTCTTTGCACTTTCACCGTCTGTGTATTTTCCGGGGGTATGGACTCAAATAGCGATTTTCTGTTAGTAATAGGCGTGGTAATTGTGGGGGTAATTGCATTCACACCCGCAGAAAAAAATAAATGCCCTTCAGGATCGACAAACCACCATTTTCCATCAATTAATTCTACCCGAAAAAACCCTGTAGCCTTAAATTTTGTGGCACAATAACCTCCATATTGGCAGTAATCAAAATTACCTGGTTTTAGTTCTTTTTCCTCTTTTCTCCAAATTGTTTGTAATTCGGAAAGATTGCTGACTTTATCAGCCCAATTATCCCGCTTCCATTGTCCTAATTTGTCAACAAGTGGCTGTTTCTCTAGTACTGCGTCTCCCGGAAATTCTTTTGTTAAACGTATTGTGCGAATTTCTAAAGATGGCTTGGCGATCGCTTCTGGCATCGCTATACTAATAGAATCAACTTGATTAAGTCGTAAATATGGCCCCCAATTAAACATAAAATAACCAGCACGTTGATTGTTCAACAAAGATGCCATATCATTTCCCCGCTTGGGTGCATTAGAGAAAATTTCTAAAGGTATAGCAGCCCGAATCCAACTATTTTGAAATGGATGAATAAAAGTACTAGTAATTCCCTGTGGTGTGTGCAAACGCAAGAGGAACCGTTGTGGAGAAGTAGCTTTCATTTCCAAAACTAAAAAGTGAAAATCCGACCAATCACTTGGCAGTTTTGGCTGTAATTCTGATAATTTCCACTTGTATTCGCTGATAGTTTGACTATCAAAAACTAAAGTTTTATTTTGCAGTGCTACCACATCTCTAGGAAAGGATAAAATAGTAACTGCTAGGCAAATCAAGATAGAAATCACAGTAAATTTTAATACTTCTCGCATAAGAAATAATTCATTCAACTGATTGCGATCGATTATAAACTGAAAATACTTTTCTAGCAATTTACAATAATAAATATCGAAAAATACTTGGATTCACTACTTCCCAGGACAATCAAAAATTTATTGGTTGATATTAACCAGGATTCCTTATGCTATAATCAAGCTCAGTTTGGCAGCAAACAATTATGAATTTCTCTGAAAGTGAACGGAAAGGAAAAACCAGTGCCTCAAACTGTTGCCACAGCTGCCCATTGTATTAATCCTCATTGCTCGCGTCCTTATCCTCAGACTATGGGGAATAATTTTTGCAATGTTTGTGGCGCACCATTACGACTTTTGCACCGCTACACTCCACTACAAAAATTAGGAGTTGGCGGATTTGCAGTTATTTATACAGTTTGGGATGAAAAAACCAAGAAAGAGCGAGTATTAAAAGTTTTACTGGAAACTTCTCCCAAAGCTTTAGCATTATTTGAACAAGAAGCTACAGTTTTAGCAAGTTTACGCCATCCGGGAGTACCAAAAGTAGAATCAGATAGTTATTTCCAGATTAGTTTTGGAAGTTCCCCAGAAATTGTTTTACCTTGTTTGGTAATGGAAAAGATTTCCGGGAAAACTTTAGAAGAGATTTTAGAATATCATCAATCTCAAGGTTTGCCGGAAGCATGGGTACAAAATTGGCTGAAACAAGCTATATATATTTTACGAGAATTACACCAACGCCAAATTATTCATCGTGATATTAAACCTGCCAATTTAATGTTACGCGAAGGCACAGAACAAATAGTATTAATTGACTTTGGTGGAGCCAAACAAATTAATGCTAAAAAAGCTAATTCTCAGGCTAGTTCAACTAGGCTATTTTCCCCTGGATACAGTCCGCCAGAGCAAGTTGCTGGGGCGCTAGTTGGGCCAAATGCTGATTTTTATGCTTTAGGAATGACTTGTATTCACTTACTTACGGGCAAATATCCCTTAGATTTAGAAGATCCGAAAACGGGAGATTTACACTGGCAAAAATTTACTAAAATCAGCCCAAGTTTTGCTAATTTACTGGATGATATGATCCAGCCAAATATTGAAAAAAGACCAGCTAACGCTAATGAACTATTAAGTCGATTAAGGAGAATAAATTCTCAAACAATTACATCTTCAGTTGCTAAAGCTTTATTTAAAATTATTAGCAAGTTACCCGCAGATTTATTTAAATTTGCATTGGGTATTTTAGGATTATTTGGTCAACTAATCAGCAAAACAATAGTTTTATTTTTTCAGACGATCGCACACCTAACCACAGCCTTTTTAAGTACTGTATGGCAAATGACTTTAGGCGGAATAGGCGGTGCTTTTGGCGCAATAATTGGTTATTGGTTAGCTTACAAAACTGTTTTTGGTCAAGATTTAGGCTATTTTCTTTCTCGCACTTTGCCTCGAATAACTGCAATGCCACTGTTCGTAAACTCAGCAATTATCTTATTTACTTGCGCTGGGTTAGCTACTGCTTTAGGCTTAATGGTAGCTGGAAAAATCGGTCAACAACAGCGTTATTTCATGGCAACAATCATGGGAATAATTAGTTATGGTTTAGGTTGTTTTCTAGTACAAAAAGTTCCCTCAAATGCTATTTTACCAGAAGATTTAGTGTTAATGACCGGAGTAGTAAGTGGGTTATTAACTTTAGGTTTAGGTTTACCAAGCCATCAAATAGTTTATGCTTTAGTAAATACCGTAGGTACAGCCAGTTTTTTTGCAGGTTTATTAGCTTTAATTATGAAAATTTTTGTACCCTTAAACGGTGTTTTAGGAATTTCTGGTACTTTTCTTTACAGCTTTAATTGGACAAATTTTATTTTTAGCTTGGGATTTTTTAGTACTATGGGAATTGCGATCGGCTTTTGGTTAAGCGTAACTCACTTTTTTGTTGTACCTGTTTTGCGAATGTTGGGTTGGCGTTAAGGGAAAATGAAAAATTACTTACAACTTAATTCATCTCTACCGATAATTATTGCCCATCGAGGCGCAAGCGGTTTTCGCCCCGAACATACTTTAGCATCTTATGAATTAGCGATCGCCTTAAATGCTGATTATATTGAACCGGATTTAGTTTCTACCAAAGATGGGATATTAATTGCCCGTCACGAAAATGAAATTTCTACTACTACTAATATTGCCGAATGTCCCGAATTTGTCGATCGCCAAACCACTAAATTAATCGACGGCAAATCAGTTACAGGTTGGTTTACGGAAGACTTTACCTTAAGTGAAATTAAAACTTTAAAAGCTAAAGAACGCTTGCCTTTTCGCGATCGATCTTTTAACAACCAATTCTCAATTCCGACTTTTCAGGAAATTATTGATTTAGTCAAACTTAAAAGCAACGAAATGGGGCGATCGATCGGAATTTACCCAGAAACAAAACATCCAACTTATTTTGCTTCTATTGGTTTACCTTTAGAAAAACCATTAATTGAAATTCTCCATAATAACGGATATAAATCTGCCACCGATCCGATTTTTATACAATCTTTTGAAACGGGAAATTTACAAAAACTTAGTCAATTAACCGATTTACCATTGATTCAGTTACTAGAAAATTTTGGGCAACCTTTCGATCTGTTAATGAATGGCGATCGACGCACCTACAAAGACTTAACCACACCTCCAGAATTAGCTAAAATCGCAAAATACGCCACCGGAATTGGCCCTAATAAACAAATGATTATTCCGGTAGATAGTGACGGAAAATTACTATCTCCTACTTCTTTAATTGCTGATGCCCATGCCGCAGGTTTATTAGTTCATCCTTACACTTTTCGCAACGAAAATCAATATTTAGCACCTGATTACAACCATAATCCTGAAGCAGAATATGAGCAGTTTTTTAGCTTAGGTGTAGATGGTGTTTTTAGTGATTTTCCTGATACTGCATTAAGAGGACTACGGAAATTTTAATCAAAAGCTTTCAGTCCACTTCAGTAGAATTGAGTTATTAGCCTGCGAATTGATTCCCAGGCGGGCTACAGCCATTTTCTTTTTTGTTTAGTTTCTGCTTGTTGTAAATGGCGGGCTTCGGAAATGATTTGTTTGACTGTTGTGGTATTTGGAGATTGTAATTTTTCAAATATTTCTAAAGCTTCATGTAAATAAGTTAAAGCTAATTTAAAATCTCCTTTCTTAACTAATAGTTGTCCCAACATTCCCATCGTTGCCGCTTTACTTTCTGAATCGTTACCTTGTTCTTTAATTTGGGCAGATTCTTGGTAAAGTTCGATCGCTTCCTCAATTCGATCGAGTTTCTGATATAAATCACCTAACTGATGTAAAGTAGCAGCTTTACCTTGAATATCACCTATTTTTTCTTTAATTTTTAGGGATTCTTGATAAGATAAAATTGCCGCTTCTCCGTCACCTAATTCAGCATAAATCACACCTAAATAATGCAAAATATTAGCTTTACCCGATAAATCATTACAAGTTTCTTTCAACGATAAAGACTGTTTTAATAATTGAACTGCTGGCAAAAGTTCTCCTTGATTCGCTTTAATAATCGCTAATTGTTGGATAATTTTACTTTTTCCCTCTACATCTGCTAATTTATCTTTTAGTTCTAAAGACTTTTCGCATAAAGCGATCGCATCCGTTACCAAACCTTGACTAGCTTTAATCATCCCTAAAGAGTACAAACTTTCCCCTTGAGTTGCCAAATCATCTATACTTTCTGCGATTTTTAAAGCTTCCTCAAACAAAGGCACTGCTTGAGAAATTTCTCCCTGATTAGTTTTAATTACCGCTATTTGGTAGAGAATCGTAGCTACCCCTTCCCAATCATCCAAAGTTTGATAAACTTCCTGACATTGGGAATAAAAAGCGATCGCATCATCAAACCTACCCTGATTAGCCTTCAGAATCCCTAATTGATGTAATTTAACCGCTTTTCCTTCTAGATTGCCTCGTAAATCATCATCTTCGATCGCCGCTAGCAATTGAGAAATTGCTTCGTTAATTTCCTTTACTTGCTTATTATTCTTAGTCATATATTAAACAGGTTAATTTAGGACTAAATCCCCTAATACAAACCTTATACTAAAAATTAGATTTGCGATCGCCAAAAATTGCTCCGGCAATCGCAAATCTAATTTTTAAGACGGTAAATAGTTAGGAACTACTGACAACAGACCAATCATTCTTAACTTGTGATTCAGGTAACTCAGTATACTCGGAAACAATTTTTCGCAACTCATCACCATCAATGGTTTCTTTGTCAATCAATAAATCCACCAACCGATCGATCAAAGTGCGATTTCCAGCAATAATCGCTTTGGCATCTTCGTAGCACTTCGCCACAATCAATCTTACCTGTTGATCCACATGAGCCGCGATCGCCTCCGAATATTCCGAACGATTCGCCAAATCACGACCCAAAAACACCTCATTACCTTGATTTTCCAAAGCCAACAGACCCAACTCCGACATTCCGAATCGAGTCACCATTTGCCTTGCTAAATTAGTGACGTGCTCCAAGTCGCCACCCGCACCCGTGGTAATTTCCGCATCCCCGAAAATCACATCTTCCGCAGCCCGACCACCTAAAGCATCGCAAATCATTCCAATTAACTGTGCTTTAGAAATTAAACCCCGTTCCTCATTAGGAGTAAACCAAGTCAGACCCAACGCTTGACCGCGAGGAATCAAAGTCACCTTTTCCACAGGATCGTGACCCTTCATCAAAGTCCCGACGATCGCATGACCCACCTCATGATAAGCAATTAACCGCTTCTTCTTGCTATCCACCAAAGGCGTACCTTCCATTCCCGCTACCACCCGGTCAACAGCATCATTAACTTCCGCCATCGTAATCGCATCTTTGCGCCGTCTAGCAGTCAAAATCGCCGCTTCATTCAGCAAATTCGCCAAATCTGCACCAGTAAAACCGGGAGTGCGACGCGCGATCGTTTCCAGCGACACCTCATCGGACACCTTCTTATTCCGGGCATGAACTTTCAGAATTTCCAAACGACCCTTAAGATCCGGTGCATCAACAATCACCTGTCTGTCAAAACGTCCAGGTCGCAACAAAGCCGCATCCAGAACATCAGGACGGTTAGTAGCCGCAATAATAATAATTCCCGAATTTCCCTCAAAACCATCCATTTCGGTGAGTAACTGATTTAAAGTTTGCTCCCGTTCGTCATTTCCGCCACCAATCCCCGTTCCCCGCATTCTCCCAACCGCATCAATTTCATCAATAAACACCAAACAGGGAGCATTTTCCTTTGCCTTCTTAAACAAATCGCGGACACGGGAAGCACCCACACCCACAAACATTTCCACAAACTCAGAACCAGAAATACTGAAGAAAGGAACAGCCGCTTCCCCAGCAATAGCTTTCGCTAACAAAGTTTTTCCCGTTCCCGGAGGGCCAACTAATAATACACCTTTAGGAATTTTCGCACCCACCGCCGTAAACCGTTCCGGCTGTTTCAAGAAAGTGACAACCTCTTGCAGTTCCTCTTTCGCTTCCTCAATCCCAGCTACATCGTCAAACTTAATCCCCGTCTTCGCTTCCATTTGGAAACGCGCACGAGATTTACCAAAATTCATCGCTTGATTAGAAGCATTAGCAGACCGTCGCACGATCATCAACAAGCCGGAAATTAACAGGACAACCAAAAGTAAATTGACAACAAAGCCTAAAGCCGCACTGTTATCTGTAGTTGGCTCAACAGCAAATTTCACTTGCTGCGATCGCAACCTTTCAATTAACTCCCGATTATCCTCAAACAAATTTACTGTTACCGGAGACTCTGCTTCCGCGCCCCGCAACTCCACCCGGGCAGTCCGCTGCGTCGGATCAATATCAACTCTCGTAACTTTGCCTGCATCTATTTTCTTCAGCAACTCATTATAACTTATCGTTTCCTGCTGGTCAGAAGCTAGAACAGGAGGAACTCCTGGCAACGCACTTTGTAATAATAACCAACTAGCCGTAATCGCTCCCGTCAAAAACACATTTTTTTTTGGGTGCTGCCTGCTCGACTTTTTCATCCAGGAATTTTTCATAATGCGCTAGCCCTTTTGTTGCTGTGATTACCCAGATTACCTCTGAGTAATTTAAGAAAAGATACTTCTTCATCCAGTGTAACCAAGCAACGACACTCCAGGGGGCAGGGGGGCAGGGGGGCAGAGGGGCAGGGGGGCAGAGGGGCAGAGGGGCAGAGGGGCAGGGGGGCAGGGGGGCAGAGGGGCAGAGGGGCAGGGGGGCAGGGGGGCAGGGGGGCAGGGGGGCAGAGGGGCAGGGGGGCAGGGGGGCAGTGGGGCGGAGGGGCAGGGGGCAAGCAAATAACTCAAAACTCTCCCTCACTCAAAAATCAAAACTTTCTACACCAGTTTGCGATCTTAT
>NZ_JBHFNS010000067.1:0-24284 GCF_041929135.1 Floridaenema fluviatile BLCC-F154
AAGTTTTACCCGGATTTGTTCTCAACCTCCAAAAAATTTGGTAAATGTTTTTAAAGTACGTTGTTGGGGGTGAGCGCGCAAAAAAGGCGCTGAAGCGCAACAACGTACCTGGACAATTGGTCATAGTTTGTTGTACTTTTAAGACACAAAAATACCACCAATCGCCCCGGTACGTTGTGGCGCTTCAGCGCTTTTCTTCCGCGCTCCCCCCCAACAACGTACTTTAAAAACATTTACCAAATTTTTTGGAGGTTGAGAACAAATCCGGGTAAAACTTCTTCGCAAGAAACGGTATCGGGGGAGTTTAAGATTTCGGTTTGTTGGTGCGATCGATAAATTTCCACCTGCCGACTTTTCCGATTAATTAACAACCCCAATCGACAACCATTTTCTATATATTCTTGCATCTTTTCTTGCGCTAATTTTAAGTTGTCGCTAGGTGAAAGTAACTCAATTAAAAAATCAGGACAAAGGGGAATAAACTTTTCCTTTTGTTCTGGCGTTAAAGCTTCCCAACGAGATTTTTCCACCCAGGAAACATCGGGAGAACGATCGGCTTTATTTGGTAAAGTAAAACCAGTAGATGAATCAAAAACTTCACCTAATTGACTTTCCTGATTCCACAATCCAATTTGTAAATTTAAATTAGCGTTTTTTCTCCCAGTTTCTCCCCCTGTCGGCGGCATAATAATTAGTTCTCCTTTAGCATTTCTTTCTAGTTTTAAATCAGGATTTTCTCGACACAACTGATAAAATTGTTCGCCAGATAATTGAATAACTGGATTTAAATTTAACTTCACTGTGTTCATTGTTCCGCTTGCCTCCTTATGTAGGGTGCGTCAGACCCTAAATTTTATTGAGAGTATCAGTATTTGAACTTCTGACGCACCCTACTCAATTGTGTCAGTTGCGTAAGTTCTCAGTATTTACTACTAAATGTATCGTTATGTTAAGGAATGTATCCTTTCGCATCGATTTTTCTACCTATAGCAATCTTCTACCTCTCTAGGGGGATTCTAAAAAGAGAAGAACCAAAGCTTCGATCTTTATTTTGTCCCGCATTGTTGAAACTGGGTGCGACAAAGCAAAGCCAGCGTACAAGGCGGGTGTGAGGACATTTTTGCGTTCAATTTCTCTTTGTACAGTTAGACGAACTTGCCAGTAAGCAATTATTCCAAAATGCAAACACTCAGTAGACCCCCTGCAAAACCAACTTCAGCGAACACTTCCGATTGGACTGTAGTAGAATCTCAGTTCAATCCCAAACAGTTACACCATCAAGAAACAGTTTTCACTTTGGGTAATGGTTATTTGGGAACTCGCGGTACCTTTGAGGAAGGTTATCTCAACGATTTGCCAGCAACTTTTATTCACGGTGTTTATGATGATGTACCCGTCCTACATACAGAGTTAGTTAACTGTCCTGACTGGCTACCTTTGGTTATTTGTTTTGCGGGAGAACGCTTTCGCCTCGACCAAGGTGAAGTGTTAGATTATGAGCGTCGGCTTGATTTAAATCAAGGATTATTACAACGTCGCGTCACTTGGCGCAGTCCAGCAGGACATATAGTAAATTTACAATTTGAACGTTTTGTTAGTTTAGCCGATCGCCACGTTTTAGCAATTCGTTGTTTAATTACACCAGTTAATTTTTCTGGTTTGGTGGAAGTACAAGCGAGTCTGAATGGTTATGCTGACAACGAAGGTGTAAGACATTGGAACTGGTTAGATCAAGGCATACATAATAATAGTGCATGGTTGCGAATGCGTAGCCGCAAAACAAATATCGAAGTAGGAATGGCGACGCATTTGAGTATTTCTTGTGAAAATACTTTGCTGCGAACTTTGGGTTGTCAAGGTTATCCTTCGGTGACTAGTTGTTTTCAAGCGCAACCGGGAAAAACTGTAACTTTAGAAAAAATTGTCACTGTTTTCACTTCTAGAGATTGTCAAAATCCTGCCCAAACTGCCCAAGAAAAACTCAAAGATTTATTCTATGGTTGGGAGTCGGGTAAAGGTTGTTATGAAATGCTGCGTCAGTTACATTCTCAAGCTTGGAAGCGAGAATGGCAAATTTGTGATGTAGTGATTGAAGGCGACGCAAAAGCACAGTTAGCAGTTCGTTATAATCTATTTCAAATTTTGGCAGTTGCGCCCAGAGATGATGATACGGTTAGTATTCCGGCGAAAACTCTTTCCGGTTTTGCTTATCGGGGGCACGTTTTTTGGGATACGGAAATTTTTGTGGTTCCTTTCCTAACTTTTACTAAACCAGAGTTGGCGCGAAATTTGTTAACTTATCGCTATCACACTTTACCTGGGGCGAGAAAGAAGGCGAAAGAAGCGGGTTTTGCTGGGGCGATGTATGCTTGGGAAAGTGCGGCGACTGGGGAAGAAGTGACTCCGCGTTGGATTCCGATTCCGAGTGGTGAGTTGATTCGGATTTGGTGTGGCGATCGCGAACTCCACATTAATTCTGATATAGCTTACGCAATTTGGCAATATTGGCAAGCGACGGAAGATGATGATTGGATGCGCGACTATGGCGCGGAAATTGTTTTAGATACGGCGAATTTCTGGGCGAGTTGTGTTGAGTGGAATGGCGATCGCAAATGTTACGATTTAAAAAATGTAATTGGCCCTGATGAAAATCACGAACTCGTAGATAATAGCGCCTTTACTAATAGCATGGTGCAATGGCATTTACAAACCGCTATTTCCGTTTTAACTTGGCTTAGAAATAACTATCCTGATTGTTCAAAGGAATTAGAACAACAATTAAATATTACTTCAACTCAATTGGCAAATTGGGCAGATATCATTGACAGAATTCTGATTTTACACGACAAAAAAACAGGTTTAATTGAAGAGTTTGAAGGTTTTTTTAATCGCGAAGATATCAATTTAGCTGATTATGAACCTCGCACTCGTTCCATGCAAGCAATCTTGGGAATTGAAGGCGCAAATGCGCGACAAGTTCTGAAACAAGCTGACGTTTTAATGTTGATGTATTTGTTGCGCGAAAAGTTCGATCGCCAAACCCTACAAAAAAATTGGGATTACTACGAACCTCGTACCGATCATACTTACGGTTCTTCTTTAGGCCCCGCAATTCACGCTATTTTAGCAGCGGATTTGGATAAATTGGATGAAGCTTATCGGCATTTTATGCGATCGGCTTTAGTAGACTTAGAAGATGTGCGGGGAAATGCTAATGAAGGGATTCATGCTGCTTCTGCTGGTGGCGTTTGGCAAGCAACAATTTTTGGTTTTGCTGGTGTGAAATTAACAGCAAATGGGCCCGTTGCCACCCCAAAATTACCCGCAGGTTGGACAAGGTTAAAGTTCCGGTTTCAATGGCGCAATAGTTTGTATGAATTCGACCTCAAACCAACTACAATCAAAGGCGTAATTTTTGATTTAGATGGCGTGATCGCTGATACTGCTGAATATCATTATTTAGCTTGGCAAAAGTTAGCTGATGAAGAAGGTTTGAGTTTCGATCGCCAAATTAACGAAGCTTTAAGAGGTTTACCCAGAAGAGAATCATTGTTGCATATTTTAGGCGATCGCCATGTCAGCGAAGAACAATTCCACCAAATGATGATTCGCAAAAATCATTATTACTTGGAACTGATTCAAAACATTTCCCCCGCCGATTTATTGCCCGGAGTTAGGAATTTATTAGCCGAATTAAAAGCCAATAATATTAGAATTGGCATCGGTTCATCTAGCAAAAATGCCAAAGAAGTATTGCAACGTTTGGGTATTATTGATTTTGTCGATGCGATCGCCGATGGTTACAGCGTCATCAAACCAAAACCAGCCCCCGATACCTTCCTACACGCCGCCTTACAATTAAAAATAAACCCCTGCGAATGTTTAATAATTGAAGATGCCGAAGCCGGAGTAACAGCGGCTTTAGCAGGCGGAATGTCAGTCATAGGATTAGGCCCAATTGAAAGAGTAGGAAACGCCCATTTAGTGTTAGAAAATCTAGCCGAAACCTCTTGGCAAACCCTAGAAAACCAAATTTCTCAAGTTCAAAAATCCCTACTACCTTCTCAAGTTGCCTGCGATGTCGAGATAGAAAAAATCTCGATTTTACACAAAGAAAACGCCCTCAAAAAATACTGGGTTGCCAACAACATTTCCGCCCTAAAATAACCCGTCCGTTGTAAACACTTCAGTGTTCTTCCCCGTCAAAACTAAAACTAGACGGGGATTTTTTTGCCTAAATTTTTATTAACTAAAGATTAAGGAGCAGAATTTTCAGGAGGATTATCATAAAGAGATTCTAATTTTTGGCGGGCATCTTCAACAGCGATCGACTTCATAATCAACAAAGGTTCATCAATCACATTACCCGAATCATCAAGGAACTCAGGATGTGGTACAGGGCGATCGCGACGACTAGACCTTTGACTTGCCGAAGATCTATTATATGGAGAAGTGCTGTATTGATAATCCGCACTAATCCGAATCAAATTACGAATCAAATTACCCACAGCCAAAAAAGCCAAACAAGTAAAAGCTAATATGTAAAGCAAGTGCAACATAGAAATCCTCCTCCGAGTCGAAAAGTTTTTTCCGGTACTTTGATTTATAAAGCGATCGACACAAATTAAGCAAACATCAACAAAACTTTATTTTCAGCAGACATTCTTAAATATATCTAAGAATCATTCTGCTGCTCATTTGCCCGTTCCATCCGAAACCGTGTGGAAATCTTCCAGCATTCCGCGACTAACTGATGCCACTGAAACAGCGTAGTAGTTTCTACACCAACTTGACTGCCAGTAGCATGAAACATTGTCTGCACCGTATTTACCTCATTTTGAGCCTGCTTCACCCGACTTAACAAATCGGATTGCTGCTGAGACTCCAAAAAGGGTAGATCCTCTGTTTCCAGAAAAGTGCGCGATCGACCAAACCAATACTGAAAATCTTCCAGTAAAGGCTGTAACAGGGTTTTCAGCAATTCCGGTTCTGGTAGGTTAGAGTTCAACATGAAATCGAGTATTACTAATCTAACTAAATCATAACCTTAATTTCATTTACATTTCTTAATAAATTCTAAATAGTTCTTTAGGAAGGGGACTGGGGACTGGGGACTAGGGACTAGGGACTGGGGACTAGGGACTAGGGACTAGGGACTGGGGACTGGGGACTGGGGACTGGGGACTGGGAAAATTTCGCCTTGTAGGGGCGGGTTTAGCAGACAACTTCGGACTCACAACCGAAGATTTCAAACAAAACCCGCCCCTACAAAGTTTTGCATCCCACATTCTTTCATCTCCCCTGCCCCAAAGCACAGGTAAGATAGAGGCTATGGGGGAATAGCATCCTCGATCGAAACATTTGTTTATTAGTTAAAGATAGTTTTCTCATGGTTAATCAGCCATCCGTTATTTCAGAATCACCCGATTCCGCAGAAAAGCCTGCAAAAATCCACTTACCACGTACCAGCGAATCAGAAACCTTAAAGAAAATCCGTCACACAACATCTCATGTGATGGCGATGGCTGTGCAGAAACTATTTCCCAAAGCACAGGTGACGATCGGCCCTTGGATTGAAAATGGATTTTACTACGACTTTGACAGTCCAGAGCCATTCACCGAAAAAGACTTAAAAGCGATTAAAAAAGAGATGATCAAAATCATCAATCGCAAACTGCCAGTAATTCGGGAAGAAGTCAGCCGGGAAGAAGCAGAACGCCGCATCAAAGAAATCAACGAACCTTACAAACTAGAAATCCTCGAAGGTTTACAAGAACCAATTACCATTTATCATTTAGGTGAGCAATGGTGGGATCTTTGTGCAGGGCCTCACGTAGAGAACACCGCAGAATTAAATCCCCAAGCCATTGAACTAGAAACCGTCGCAGGTGCATACTGGCGAGGCGACGCTACCAAAGCGCAACTGCAAAGAATTTACGGTACCGCTTGGGAAAATCCCGAACAGTTAGAAGAATACAAACGTCGCAAAGAAGAAGCACAGCGCCGAGATCACCGTAAACTAGGCAAAGAACTAGGATTATTTATCTTTGCCGATGACGTTGGTCCCGGTTTACCAATGTGGACTCCCAAAGGCACAATTTTAAGAAGTACCTTAGAAGACTTCCTCAAACAAGAACAACTCAAACGCGGATATTTATCAGTCGTCTCTCCCCACATAGCCAGAGTTGATTTATTCAAAACTTCAGGACACTGGCAAAAATACAAAGAAGATATGTTCCCGATGATGGCGGACGACGAAGAAGCAAAGGCAAACGAACAAGGATTTGTTCTCAAGCCAATGAACTGTCCGTTCCACATTCAAATATACAAGAGTGAGTTACGTTCCTATCGAGAATTGCCAATGCGCTTGGCAGAATTCGGCACAGTTTATCGTTACGAACAATCAGGAGAATTAGGCGGTTTAACCAGAGTTCGTGGCTTTACAGTTGATGATTCACACTTGTTCGTCACCCCCGAACAATTAGACGAAGAATTCTTGAATGTAGTAGATTTAATTCTTTCCGTATTCAAGAGTTTGCAACTAAAAAACTTCAAAGCCAGACTAAGTTTCCGCGACCCTGCTTCTGATAAATATATCGGTTCCGACGAAGCTTGGGAAACCTCACAAAACGCGATTCGCCGTGCAGTTGAAACTCTAGGAATGAATTACTTTGAAGGCATCGGAGAAGCGGCATTTTACGGGCCAAAATTAGACTTCATCTTCCAAGATGCCTTAGACAGAGAATGGCAATTAGGAACTGTTCAAGTAGATTACAACTTACCAGAAAGATTTGAATTAGAATATGTTGCCGAAGATGGTTCTCGCAAACGTCCGGTAATGATTCACCGCGCACCTTTTGGATCTTTAGAGAGGTTAATAGGGATTTTGATTGAAGAATATGCAGGTGATTTTCCCTTGTGGTTAGCACCAATTCAAATTCGCTTGTTGTCAGTAAAAGATGAATTTTTACCCTACATTAAAAATGTAGTCAAAGAATTGCAAGCTGTAGGAATTCGTGCCGAAGCTGACACCAGTGGCGAACGTTTAGCCAAACAAATTCGTAACGCCGAAAAAGAAAAAATTCCTGTAATGGCGATCGTCGGAGAAAAAGAAGTTGAAGCTAATTCCTTAAATATTCGCACTCGTGCTTCTGGCGAATTAGGCGAAATACCAGTTGCCGAAGTAACCGAAAGAATGAAACAAGCAATAGCCAATTTCACCAACTTCTAATCGTAGGGTGCGTTACGCTGCGCTAACGCACCATTCCCCGCCAATTTTAAAGGAGAAAAAACCATGCCTGTTTTTGGCAATGATTTTACAGCGAATTACCGAATTTTGGTAAGTCGGGGAAATAGCCGTCCTGAAGCTGATTTGTATTTATTTAATTTACCAAATCCGATTCCGACTTTTCCCTTACATTTGCAAAGTGGGGATAGTGAACCTATTGTAGATTTAAAAAATTTGTTGGATGGAGTGTACGATCGCGCCGCCTACAACTACATAATAGACTATACCCAACAACCATCCCCCACATTATCCGAAACCGAAACCACCTAGCTAGAAACCCACTTAAAAGAAAAAAAATAACCCTCTCCTCTCTTCCTTCGCGTCCTTCGCGTCTTTGCGGTTCAAAAAAAACTCTAATTCTGCTATTGTTTAAAATCTCCCTTATCTTGACCACTTAAAATGTCTACCGTTTCCATCATCGTTCCCGCCACAACAGCCAACCTCGGCCCAGGTTTCGATTGCATTGGCGCAGCATTATCGCTTTACAACGAATTCCAATTTACCCAAATCAACACAGCAGAAACAACACTAAAAATTAACGTCACTGGCGCAGAAGCAGAAAGAGTCCAAACAGACGAAAGTAACCTACTTTATCAAGCATTTTTAAAATTTTATCAGCATATTGAAAAAACACCACCATCTGTAGAAATTGACATTAAATTAGGAGTACCTTTAGCGCGAGGTTTAGGTAGTTCAGCAACAGCAATTGTTGGCGGTTTGGTAGGTGCGAATCTATTAGCAGGGGAACCTTTACGCCAAGTGGAAGTGATGCAATTGGCAATTGAAATGGAAGGGCACCCGGATAATGTAGTTCCGGCTTTGTTGGGGGGTTGTCGGTTGGCGGCGACAGGGTTAATTTTGGAACCGCAGAGACACAGAGAACGCAGAGAGGAATGGGAGATTTGCAATATTCCTTGGCATTGGGATGTGATTCCTGTGGTGGCAATTCCTGATTTTGAGCTTTCCACTGCCGAGGCGAGGGGAGTTTTACCGAGTGAGTACAGTCGCAAGGATGCGATTTTTAATGCGGCGCATTTGGGTTTGTTGGTGCGAGGGTTGGAAAGTGGTAGGGGCGATTGGTTGCGGGTGGCAATGCAGGATAAAATACATCAGCCTTATCGCCAGAGTTTGATTCAGGGTTATGATCCGGTTTATGCGGCTGCGGTGAATGCTGGCGCTTATGGTATGGTAATTAGTGGTGCGGGGCCGACTCTTTTGGCTTTGGCGAGTACGACACAGGCGGAAAGTGTTGCTAAAGCGATGGAGTCTGCTTGGCAGGAAGCTGGGGTAAAGGCAGAAGCTAAGGTGTTAAAGGTAGATTTTCAGGGGGCGCGAAGAACCGATGTTGAGTTCTAAATTCGGTAGGGTGCGTCAGACACTAAAATTTTCGGTGAGTAACAATAAATTTAAGTTCTGACGCACCCTACATACTGTGTTAAAGCTAACTCAGAAATTCTACTAACACTTTAATGGCATAAGAGGATAAAATGATACCCGTTGTCTAAAAATCGGGTCTAATAGAAACTTAGTGCCTTCTCATATTGTCGAACTCAAACAGCCTTCTGTAACAGACCCGTCGCCTCGTCAAGGGGAACTGCCTTTTACTTTACAAGACCTTAAGGCTGCTATCCCTGCTTATTGTTTTGTACCTTCGGTTTGGAAGTCGCTTTTTTACTTCTTTCTGGATGTTTCCATTATTGCTGGGCTTTATGCTTTAGCTTATTTTTTGGATTCTTGGTGGTTTTTCCCTGTCTTTTGGTTGATGCAGGGAACTATGTTCTGGGCTTTATTTGTGGTAGGACATGACTGCGGTCACGGTTCTTTTTCTCAACAGAAGTGGTTAAACAATTTAATCGGACACCTTAGCCACATTCCGATTTTGGTGCCTTATCACGGTTGGCGGATTAGCCACAGAACACACCACGCTAATACGGGAAATATTGATACTGATGAAAGTTGGTATCCGGTTACTCAGTCCAAGTATGAAGAAATGCACTGGTCTGAGAAGTTAATTCGCTTCAATCTGTTACTGATTGCTTATCCAATTTACCTGTTTAAGCGTTCTCCAGGGAAGAAGGGTTCTCATTTTCTTCCTAGTAGTCCGCTGTTTCGTCCTTCGGAAAAATGGGATGTGCTTACTAGTACTTTTCTGTGGACTTTGATGATGGGTTTTCTGGGTTTTTTGACTTACCAGTTTGGGTTTTTGTTTCTGGTTAAGTTTTATCTTGCGCCATACATTGTGTTTGTGATTTGGTTGGATTTAGTTACCTATTTACACCATACTGACCCTGATATTCCTTGGTATCGTGGTGATGATTGGTATTTTTTGAAGGGTGCTCTTTCTACTATTGACCATGATTATGGTTTGATTAATCCGATTCACCACAATATTGGTACTCATGTGGCGCATCACATTTTTCTGAATATGCCTCATTATCATTTGATAACTGCTACTGAGGCGATTAAGCCGATTTTGGGTGATTATTACCGGAAGTCGGATAGAACTATTTGGCAAAGTTTCTGGCGTTCTTACTTTAGTTGCTTTTTTGTTCCTGATACGGGGGCAAAGGTTTATTATCAGTCTCCTGAAAAGTAGGTTGCTGTAAAGTACGTTGTTGCGCTTTAGCGCAACAACGTACTTATAAGATTTTCACATAGTTAGTGTTCAAATAGGTCTTTAAATTGTAGTAGGTCTAGTTGTACAATTGTGGGTAATGCTTGAAAGCATTCTTGGGCTAGTTCGTAGCGTTCTTCTCTTTTTAGCATTGTGGTTAGTTTCTCTTTTGCACTTAATAAATAACGCACGTCGTTGGCGGCGTAGCGTAGTTGTTCGTTGCTTAAGTTGGCGGCGTTTCCCCAGTCGGAACTTTGGGCACTTTTATCTAGTTCTATTTGTTCTAATTCTTGAATTAGGTCTTTTAATCCGTGTCTTTGGGTGTAGGTTCTGGCTAGTTTACTGGCTATTTTAGTACAAAAGATAGGGTTAACTTTGATTCCTAAGTTGTATCGTAATTGCGCTACGTCGAATCTGGCAAAGTGGAAGACTTTGGTGATGCTAGTTGCTTCCATTAGTTGTTTTAGGTTTGGTGCTTCTAGCTGTCCTTTGGCGATGCGAATTACGGTGATGAAACCGGGACAATATAATTGTACTAAACATAAGCGATCGCGCAACGGCAACAACCCCATCGTTTCTGTATCCACCGCTACGGCTGATGCTTGCAAATATTCGGATAATAAGTTATCGGGCAGGTCGCGATCGCAAACTTGAAAGTCTTCTAATTCCATAAATCTTTAACGGCTACGAATGAAAATCTGTGTGAAATAATATTCCCCTTTGCTATTTTGAGCAACCCCTATCCCTGTTAAGTTAAAATTTCCCCGAATATTCTTCAAATGTCCGGGACTTTTTAACCATCCTTGCACTGCTTGAGTAGCAGCATCTTTGTATCCTTGATTGTACGCGACATTTTCCCCAGCACTGTTGTAAGGAACTGATTTTTCGATCGCATTTACCCGCTGTTCAAATCCTTGATGACTAAAGGGAACTTTCCCACTCGCCATTGCTTGACTATGCAATCTTGACTGTTGCGTAATTGCCGCATTCAATTGCAAAGGTGGGAGTTTTTGCGATTGACGATACTTATTTACCTGTTCGTAAATCGACCTTTCTATGGTACTAAGGGAACTCGGATTCTGAGTATTTTGGGCAACAGTTTCTGAGTTATCTTGAACAATTTCTGGTTGCATAGATGAGTTAAACTCGCTAATAAAAATACAGCCACTCAGTCCACCAACCAGAAATAAACTTCCAAAAGCAATTTTGCTGACTTTTCTGAACATTATGATTGTGATGATTCTGAAGAATTTAAGAATTTGGCTACAGTTTGTACATCCTTATCACCACGTCCAGAACAGTTAATTACTATCCGGGGATTACCACTTAGCTGAGGACAAAGTTTATCTAAAAACGCGATCGCATGAGCAGTTTCTAACGCCGGAATTATTCCTTCCAAACGCGAAAGTCTCTGAAATGCTACTAACGCTTCCTCATCTGTTACACTGTAATACTCAGCCCGCCCGGAATCTTTTAAATAACTGTGTTCTGGCCCTACTCCAGGGTAATCTAAACCAGCACTAATCGAATGCGGTTCAATTACTTGACCTTCCGAGTCTTGCAGCAAATAGCTCATTGCGCCGTGCAATACACCAACTTGTCCTTTTGTCAAGGTTGCGGCGTGTTTTCCTGTTTCCACACCTTCACCCGCTGCTTCTACCCCAATCAAACGCACACTCGGTTCTTTGACAAAATCGTAGAATAATCCCATTGCATTTGACCCACCACCGACGCAAGCGAGGAGAATATCCGGCAAAACTCCCCATTTTTCTAAAGCTTGGGCGCGAGTTTCTTGACCAATAATTGCTTGAAAATCTCTGACTAACATCGGGTAAGGATGGGGTCCCGCTACCGAGCCTAAAATGTAATGTGTAGTTTCGACGTTCGTCACCCAGTCGCGGATAGCTTCCGAAGTCGCATCTTTCAGCGTTCCCGTTCCTGCGGAGACAGGACGCACTTCGGCACCCATTAACCGCATCCGAAACACATTTAACGCTTGACGTTCCATGTCGTGAACGCCCATATAAATGATGCAGTTTAAGCCAAATCTAGCGCAAACGGTTGCTGTTGCTACGCCATGTTGACCTGCGCCAGTTTCGGCAATGATTCTTTGTTTGCCCATCCGCTTTGCCAACAACACTTGAGCTAGGGCATTATTAATTTTATGGGCTCCAGTGTGGTTTAAATCTTCCCGTTTTAAATAAATTTGTGCGCCGCTGCCATCGGGTCGGGCATAATGGGCGGTGAGACGTTCGGCAAAATATAAAGGTGTGGGACGACCAACGTAGTCTTTTAGTAATTGCTGAAGTTCATTTTGGAAGTCTGCGTCAGCGCAATATTTCTGAAATGCTGCTTCTAATTCGCTTAAAGCAGGCATTAATGTTTCCGGCACATATTTGCCGCCAAAACGTCCAAAACGTCCTAATGCGTCGGGTATTTGTGTCGCGTCGTTACTTTGTTGGGGATCAATAGGGGTCAGTGTCACAGTGATTGTGTTGGAATTACGCCAGAGTTTTTATTATAATTTTTTTTGAACCACGTTCGCGTAGCGTGTGCGTAGCACGTAAGACACGAAGGACACGAAGAAAGAGAAGAAGAAGAGATTTTACGCTTGATTTAGGTTTGCTATATAATTAATGAAATCTCTGGCAAAAGCCTAAATATATCTGAAAATTCATCTGTGTTCATCTGTGTTCATCTGTGGACATCTGTGGTAAAAAAAATTATAAATCAATTCGCACTTGAGCTAACAAAACATTATAAGCGTCAAACTTATGTCTTCTAAACGTAAAAATTCTGATTCTCAAAATAATGACACTCGCGTTGTTTATTCTGAATTTGGCAACCAAACTAATTCTGCTGCTTTTGAAAGAGCAATTCAAGATTTACCACCAAATCAACAAGATTTACGAGTGCAAGCTTCCAGCAAGGGACGCAAGGGGAAAACTGTGACGGTAATTACTGGTTTTCAAGCGAAACCCGAAACTTTAGCTGACTTACTCAAAAAGTTAAAAACTCAATGTGGTGCTGGGGGAACTGTTAAGGAAAGTTCGATCGAAATTCAAGGCGAACACAAACAAAAAATTCTCGAACTCCTCAAAAGCTTGGGTTACAAAGCCAAAATTAGTGGCGGCTAAAATTCTACTCATTTTTTAGTTTTCTCCCCTGTCTTTTTGATTGAGATAAAGCTTCTTGAGATAATTTAATCACTTCCTTGGTTGCTTCAATATGTTCTATTGTTGCTTTAATGTGTTCTTCGGTTGCTTGAACGTGCGCTTCGGTTGCATTTTCGGAATGTTCTACTGATTTAGCATGATTTCCGGCTACTTTTCCATGTTGATGAGATAACTTCGTGTGTTGCTGAATTAACTTTCCTTTTTCTTCAATAGATTTGCCATGTTCTTGTTCTTGATTTGAACTAGCGTTTTCTTGAATTGATTTTCCCAATTTTTCCACTGATTCGCCGTGATGGAAACTTTTTTGCGCGTGTTCTTCGATTAGCTTACTGATATATTGCTGTTCTTCAGACATAATATTTATTTTGGTAACTTACAACTATAATTTGCCTAAAATGAATCCGGTCTTTCATCCACAAGGAGGATGACACCTTGCGGTTGATTTTCGACAATTAACGAGGTACAAATTACCCGACAACGAATGTTTCTCCCCCGACGGTTTACTGCATCCACAAGAGTTGTCTGTTCTTCACTATTTTCAGTTTGACAGGAGCGAATTAATCCCCGCAACTGTTCAACTGGTAAACCAATATCTAAGTCAAAAAAGAAACGTTCTACCGTTTCTTCAGCACGTAAACCCCATAGTTCTTCGGCTCTTCCGTTCCAAAGTTGTACGCTGAGTCTATTATCTAAAACTATCATACCAACGCGCAAACTAGTCAGGATTGATTCCATAAATATGGTGACTCGGTTGAGTTCTTCTGTGCGTTGGCGCAGTTCGTCGTTGGTAGTTTGTAATTCTTCGTTTGCTGATTGGAGTTCTTCGTTCATTGTCTCCAATTCTTCATTGGTACTTTGCAGTTCTTCGTTGGTTGTTTCTAATTCTTCATTGGTGCTTTGCAATTCTTCGTAAGCGGTTTCTAATTCTTGGGTGGAACGCTGTAATTCTCTCTCTAGTTCGTTGTAGCCAGTGATATCTTGAAAGACGATCGTTACCCCTAGTGCATCAGCGGAGTTATCTAATAAAGGAACTACTTGAATTTCTAAATATACAATGTTCTCTTCGCTGCGAATTAATTCTACTTCTGGGATGGTAACTGAACGGCGTTCGGTGTATGCTTGTTGAATGCGCGATCGCAATTCCGCTGGACGATATGATATTTCTAAATCCTGTAAAGGACGACCTAAATCTTGGGTACTTAAATTAAATAATACTCTAGCTTGGCGATTAGCTAATACGACATTTCCTTGAATATCAACTACTATTTGTGCAATTGGTAAAAACTCGAAAGCTTCATCTTTTAAACGCATATTCCCCACTAACTGGTTACTGGCTTCAGTGTTACCTGATTCTGCCATGATTAATAAGCGATCGCGCAAACTAATCCTGGGTACTCTCGAAAAAATTCGATACTTCAAATTAGCAGGTTGGAAAAGATTAGCGTGTGTTAGTAACATTTCGGCTTTGCCAACAAACAAAAATCCAGCATCATTTAAAGCAAAGTGAAATTTCGCCAAAATCCTGGCTTGAATATCCGCATTAAAGTACATCAAAGTATTGCGACAAACCAATAAATCCAATCGGGAAATTGGCGCATCATGAACTAAATCATGGCGACCAAAAATTACACAGCGTCTTAAGTCGTTGCGAAAAATATAGTTACTTCCCACAAATTCAAAGTATTTTGTTCGCAGTTGTTCTGGTACAGTTTCTAAACCTTTGGCGGGGTAAATTGCTTGACGACCTTGCGCTAATGCTTCTTCATCTAAATCAGTTGCATATATTTTAACGCGATTTCTAAAAGCTTCTGCTCCTAAAGCTTCTGCTAGTAAAATTGCAATCGTATAAGCTTCTTCTCCTGATGCACAACCAGCACTCCAAACTCGAATTGGTTCGTTGTTTGGTTTAGCTTCTAAAATGTGGGGAATGATTTCTGTTGCTAAAACTTCCCAAGCGGTTGCATCTCGGAAAAAGTTGGTAACGTTAAGTAATAAGGTATCAAAAAGTATGTTTAATTCCCCTGGATGTACTTGTAAGTAATCTAAATAATCGCTGTAATTTTCTACTCCGACTCGTTGAATCCGCTTTCGCATTAAACGCATTAAACTAGGTCGTTTATAGCCTGTGAAATCAAAACCACGATTACGTTTTAAATATTGTAATAATGCTTCAAACTCTGGGTCTTGTTGTGGTGTGGCTTTGCTCATGCGATCGCTCCTTTGTTCACTAAGTTTTCGATCGCCTCTGCAATTCTATCAATTGGCAATATAAAGTCAACGCAACCAGTGGCTATTGCAGCACTAGGCATTCCAAAAACTTTCGCTGTTTCTCGATCCTGAGCAATAACTGTTCCCCCCATTTCTTTAATTGCTTTCACTCCTGCTGCTCCATCACTATCTGCACCTGTTAATATTACTGCGATCGCTCTTTCTCGATAGTTTTCTGCCATTGTTTTTAATAATACATCAGCTGCGGGACGCACCAAATGTATTTTTTCCGTTTGAGTTAAAGAAATTTCTCTCTCGGCATTCACTAATAAATGATAATTTGGTGCGGCAACATAAACCGTAGAAGGTTTGATTTTTTCTCCATCTTCAGCTTCCTTAACTGTTAATAAAGTCCGATATCCAAAAATTACCGGAAAGTAGCTTTTATAGCCGCTAGCTAGATGTTTTACTATTAAAATTGGCACCGGGAAATCTTTTGGCAATTTCTTAAGAATACTAATTATAGCATTAGTGCCATCTGACGAGGCAGCGATTCCTACAATGTCAAATAATAAACCTTGAGGCTGATTCACTTGATTATTTTCATTTGAGTAGCTCACAGTTACTTAGTTCTCAAATTAATATTTTTTGCCCCTGCTTATATATTTAGCAGATTTCACCTTTCCGCAACTAGTAACCAACAAATATTTACAATTATTTTAAGTACTAAATTATACAAAAAATTGTGATTTCGGTAAAGAACATATTTAATAATTCAATTATAACGAATAATTATTCAAAACAAAATTTCCTTGAAAGGACTATTGACTGAAGAAGTTAAATAAAATATGTAACTCTTTCTAAAGTTTAATGTAAAAAGCAAATTATTTATATTATCCTAATTTAATATAATATCATAGGGTAAAAATCCCCATTATTTAAATAATGCTAGGACACAACATTATAGTTATAGGAGCTTCAGCAGGTGGTGTAGAGGCAACAACTCAACTAGTTCGCAGCTTACCAGGAGATATTCCAGCGGCAATTTTTGTAGTAATTCATATTGCACCTCACAGTAAAAGCTTATTACCACAAATTTTTCAACGTCGTGGTTCTCTACCTGCAACTCATCCTGAAGATGGAGAGAAAATTGAACTTGGACGGGTCTATGTTGCACCGCCCGACTTTCATTTATTAATTAAAACAGGATATATTAATTTAGTTCATGGGCCAAAAGAAAATCGCCACCGCCCAGCTGTCGATCCGCTATTTCGTTCGGCGGCGCAAGCATATAGTAATAGAGTAATAGCGGTAATTTTGTCTGGTTCGCTGGATGATGGGACAGCAGGTTTATTAGCAGTAAAAAAACAAGGTGGAATTGCGATCGTGCAAGATCCAGAAGAAGCACTTTATGATGGAATGCCGCGAAGTGCGATCGAAAACGTTGCAGTAGATTATGTATTACCTATTGCCGAAATTAGCAAAAAATTAGTTGATTTAGCTTATCAACCAGTACCAACAGAAAACAACCCAGTCGATCCACAATTGGAAATGGAAACTGAGATTGCAGAATTAGAAAAGGAAGCAGTGGAAAGTCACGATCGTCCGGGAAAAGAATCACCCTATTCTTGTCCAGAATGCGGTGGCGTTTTGTGGGAACTAAATAATGGTAACTTTTTGCGGTTTCGTTGTCGCACCGGACACGCTTTTTCCCCAGACAGTTTATTTGCCGGACAATCAGAAGCATTAGAACAGGCGCTTTGGGTAGCTTTAAGAGCACTGAAAGAACAGTCAGCTTTATCACAAAAATTAGCCGATCGATCCAAAGCGCAAAACCGATCGATCGCAGCAAATCGTTTCACCAAAAAAGTCAAAGAAGTAGAAGCAAGGGCGGAAGTAATTCGTCGAGTACTGGTGCAAAACCAAAGTCAAGCTCTAAATTCGGAAATTAACGACCAAAATGACGATTTAGAAAACGATCTCATTGATTGAAATTTAGCGGTAAAATATTTTACTGGGAAAGGCGATCGCTACAAAAAAAGAAAAGAAACGTATTACTACTTATTACTTTAGATAGTTGAAAAATTTGTTAGTTATTGTGTCGGAGAAAACTATGCAAAAATTTATAAATTAATTCAGGATTTTGATAAAATCTCAGAATAACTCAACTAAAATTATTTTGTTACTTTTAATCCAGCATCATTTTTTCGGGTAGTCTACTTTATTGAATAAAGAAATTTAGAAACGATCATGATTGAAGATATCTTTGACACTCAGCTGGAAGCCGCCATTCAAAAACTAGAGCAACTCTGGGAGAAAACAGAACAGCTTCCCAGCAAAAGCAAACCAGCTTGGCAACTATTTACTGACGAATCAAGTTCCCGATCCGAACAATCACTGCTGAAGGAAAGTTTAGTTGAACTAGGCAATACCTTACAAGAATTGCAGTGTGCGTTAGAGGAAATGAACCTGAAAAATGACCAGTTAGCTGTCAACCAAATGTTGTTGGAAGGGGAACGCCAGCGATATCAAGAATTATTTGACTTTACCCCTCATGCTTACTTAGTAACTGATGGTGCAGGAGTGATTTCGGAAGCTAATCAAGCCGCAGAGAAGTTGTTGGGGGTGAGGTGCGATCGATTAATCGGCAAACCGTTAATAGTATTCCTCTCAGAAACAGAACGGCGCAACTTTCTCACTCATTTAAACCAGCTAAGAACTAACAAATTAACTCAAGAATGGGAATTAAAAATTAAACCCAGAAACAAACAACCTTTACCAGCAGCTTGTATTGCCGTACCAATTTTAAACGCTTACGGAAACCTGATTGGCTTGCGTTGGCAAATTCAAGACATTTCCCAACGGAAGCAAGCCGAAGAAATGGAAAAAGAGTGGCGAATGCTCGATCGAATACTCAGTGCTTCGCCAGCTAAAATTTGCCTAATCGACGACGCAGGAAAATACCTCTACGCCAGTCCATCCGCCGCCCAAATGTTAGGTTTAGCCCCCTCAGAAATACTGGGGAAAACTGCTCAAGAATTAAAGTTTCCCCCCAAAATTATCGAAAAGTTTGATAACCAAAGACAAACAGTTACATCAACAAAAACCAACATCACAGATGAATTCAGTTTGTACAGAGTTAACGGCATCCAAGATTACGAATATACAATCAGCCCCTTAACCGACGATTCCATAATTGAAGGTAACGCAGTCGTCGTTACCTTCAGAGATATTACTAAACATAAGCAACTAGCAACAGATATTAACCAAGCACTGAACAAACAAAAACAGCTTTATGAAATGAAAGCCCGGTTAATTTCCATAGTTTCCCAAGAAATTCGCACCCCTTTAGCTAACATTTTCGCTTCTGCCGATATTTTGGCAAACCACACAGAACACTCCAACGAATCAAGAAAAACTAAGCAACTGCAAACCTTACAAGCAAGCGTTAAATATATCAACCAGTTATTCAATGACTTGTTAGTAGTTAGTGAAGCAGAAGCCGAAAAATTACAAGTTAACCCATCAATATTAGACCTAAAACAATTCTGTCAAAAGATCGTCGAACAAACACCAATTTACGGAGAAAAAAAACACATAATTAACTTTTCCGTTAACTGTCAAAGTAATAGCGCCTGCTTGGATCAAAGATTATTGCAATATATTTTAGTAAACTTACTTTCAAATGCAATTAAATACTCTCCTAACAGTAGCGAAATTCAATTTGACTTAATAACGGAGAATAAACAAATAATTTTCCGCATCCAAGATTCCGGTATTGGCATTCTCCCAGAAGAACAAGCTCATATTTTTGACTGGTTTTATCGAGGTAGCAATATTGGCAATGTAGAAGGCATCGGGCTAGGTTTATCTGTGGTAAAACAGTGTGTGTATTTACACAAAGGAAAAATAGCAGTAGCAAGTCAAGTAGGAGTAGGAACCACCGTCACTGTAACTTTACCAATGTACTACCTGCAAAAGTGAAGGCAGAAGGTAGGGAGTTAGGGAGATGGGGAGGTAGAGAGGTAAATCCAATTAAATTATCCCCCCATCTCTCCATCTCCCAGTAGAAAGAGCTAAACCTCTTTCATTTAGGGACTTAAGGTAGATTTAAGAAAATAAAATCATTGTTAGATATATAAGTATTGATGAATTAGTTAACTATAGTGAAAACAAGCAAAAAATCGGGGTGTAAGCTGCTCGTTAGTTACAAAGACATACTGAATCGTCAAGGAGCGAGAGCGAGAGCAATGGTTAAATCAACCCCAGTGACTACTTATCATGCCATTCCCATTTATCTCAGACCATTTAAGAGAAAAGGGGAAATGTGGTTGCAATGGAAATATGAAGGCATTCAATACGGTGTTAGAGTGAGCAATATGGGACAATCACTTTATAATGCCAAACAAATGATTGATGCCATGTTGGAATTAGAAGCCAAGAGTTACGAAGCCATGAGTTTTTAAACTCAAAAATTCAAAATTTAAAATGCAAAATTTAAATGCTCAAAATCAAATTAAAAGCCCGGTATTCACCGGGCTAAACATCTTTTTGAGGTTAGGTTTTAGATTTGAGGTTCTAGATTTAGATTCAGTAATTTGTGGAGACGAGCAAATTACCTGATGTAGAAGGAGAAATTTCTGGTGTAACTAAGTTTTGCGAGTAAAGGTTTTGTTTTTGGGCAGCAACTACTGGTAAAGCGTTGCGGATATGAGAAGCGACTTCTACAGCTTTGACATTGTAAGTTTGGGTGGCGAGTTTGGGATAAAAGCCAATCCCGATGATGGGAATTAATAAACAAGCGGTGATGAAGATTTCGCGAGGATTAACATCCATTAAAGGTGCAAAAGTTTGGGCAGAATTTTGTTTGCCGTAGAAGACTTCCCGCAACATTGAGAGTAGGTAAATGGGAGTGAGAATTAAGCCAACTGCGGTGAGGAGAATTACCACTACTTTAAAGGTGGAACTGTAAGCATCGCTGGTGGTGACTCCCAGGAAAATCATTAATTCTCCAACAAATCCACTCATTCCGGGAAGTGCTAATGATGCCATTGAACCAGCGGTGAATAAGGCGAAGGTTTTGGGCATTGCTTTTGCCATGCCACCCATGTTACTCATTACTAGGGTGTGAGTGCGATCGTAAGTAACCCCCGAAAGGAAGAACAACGCCGCAGCAATTAAACCGTGAGAAATCATCTGTAAAACTGCGCCGTTAATCCCCAACTCGGTAAACGAGGAAATCCCAATCAACACAAAACCCATGTGAGAGATTGAAGAACAAGCAAGGCGGCGTTTCAAGTTACCTTGAGCAAAAGCAGTTAAAGCACCGTAAACAATGTTAACTACGCCTAAAATTACCAAAACTGGCGCAAAATAAATGTGAGCATGAGGCAGCATTTCAATATTCATCCGAATCAGCGCATAGCCGCCCATTTTCAACAAAACTCCTGCCAAAATCATCGATACAGGTGCGGAAGCTTCGCCATGCGCGTCAGGTAGCCAAGTGTGCAAAGGGAAAATCGGCAGTTTTACGCCAAAAGCAATTAATAATCCCGCATAAACAATTAGTTCTAAGGCTATGGGGTAATTTTTGTCTCCCAAAGCGGTGAAGTCAAAAGTAACTGTATCGCCGTAGAAAGCTAATCCTAATGCGGCTACCAGAATAAAGATAGAGGCTAAAGCGGTGTAGAGAATAAATTTAGTAGCAGCATAACGGCGTTTTTGTCCGCCCCAAATGGAAATTAACAGATAAACTGGCACTAGCTCAAGTTCCCACATTAGGAAGAACAAAAGCATATCTTGTGCTGCAAATACGCCTATTTGGGCGCTGTACATTGCTAGCATCAGGAAGTGAAATAAGCGCGGTTTGTAGGTGACTTTCCAAGATGCAAAGATTGCCAAGGTGGTGACTAAGCCTGTCAAGACAATTAAGGGCATTGACAGTCCATCAACCGCTAACGACCAATTTAAACCGATTTGCGGTATCCAGGAGTAAGTTTCGACTAACTGAAGTTCTGAGTTTTGCAAGTCAAAGTTGGACGAAAATCCGTAGATTATCAAAATAAAGTTGACTAAGCCAACTCCTAACGAGTACCAGCGAATGGTTTTACCTTCTTTGTCTGGTAGCAGGGGAATGGCTAGGGATGCTACCAGCGGGAAGAGAATAATAGCCGTTAACCAAGGAAACTCTGTGTTAAACATTTCTGAGAATAAATACTTATTTCATACTTACCCTATTCTATTAAGTTAAATGAAGAATTGTAAAGAGGTTTTCTTTAAAAAACTTAATATATTACCTGAAACAGAACTAATGAGAATAGAGGTGACAGGTAAGATGCCTGTTCTACGGGAATATTGAGAAACCGAGTTTCTGGGGAAAAACTCGGTTTTGAAGAGAAAATGATTGATATTGGGAATTTTTATGGGTAGAAGTTGCTGGAGAAGGGGATTGCTTCGATCGGATAACCTACTGCTTTCCATGCGGGTAAACCACCTCTGATTTGCGATACGTTGATATATCCGGCTGCACGTAGTTTGGCTGCGGCTAAGGCACTTTCTTCGTCAGTTTCGCCATATATATAGATGTCGCGGTTGAGTTCTAAGCTGGCGATCGCTCTTTCTACAAGTTGGTTCAGGGGCATGGGTACAGCGCCTAAGATGTGGCTGATCTGGAACTGGTGGCGATCGCGCACATCAATAATTGTTAAAGCGGGTTCTCCCCAGTCTAGGCGAGCTTTTAAATCATAAACCAAACATTTCTCCCGCAGGGGTGTGGGATTGGGAATCAAATCCAGAATCCGGCTCATAGCGTATTACATCTTTGCTGACAATACCTGCAATGTAACAACATATTTTTAATATTGCAAATTTTTATAGCAAAAGTATTTACATAATTGTAAATTCGTGCATTTGTAGCGAAATTGGCAAAAAAGAAGCATGGGCGGGTTTTGATTTGATTCTGATTTCTGGCTATTTCCGCTTTTTGGCTAAACCCGCCCCTACCTATAACTAATTAATTATCGGTTGGTTGACTCAGAGATGTGACCGATCACGTTGTAGTCGCTTGCACTTGGCGGAGACTTAGATTCAACAACACCTTCAGTTGGGCCACCGATCGCTTTCCAAGCTGTTAAACCACCTTTGAGTTCGGAAACGCTGGTAAAGCCACTGTTACGCAATAGATTGGCAGCTTGAGAGGTTTGATCGTCGCTGTCGCTGTAAACGTAAATATCACGGTTGAGTGCTAAAGATGGGGAAGGTTGAATACCTTGGGACATTTCTTCCATCGACATCGGCATTGCGCCCATGATATGACCTTGATTGTAGGTTTGGCGATCGCGTGCATCCAAAATAGTTAATGCTGGTTCACCCCACTCTAAACGAGATTTCAGATCGTGAGCCGAAGACTGAGCTTTCATTCCCGGAGGAGTGGGAGTAATGTTAGGCATCTTTTCTTTAGCATTTAAAACAGCTTCGGAAACTTTATCACCAGAGTGTTTAATATCCTCAGATAGCTTTTCTTTGACAGTTTCTTGCGCGTCATTCATTTGGTTTGACACCTGGTTTGACATATTTTCCATGTTATTTTCCAGATTATTTTCCATGTTTCTTCCTCAACTACATCTGTTAAAAATGTAGCTAGCTATCCCGGTGAATTAATCTTTCTTCAGGGAGATCGCACAAATACTTACAACTCTATTTCTTTGGGTAGAGAGGAACTGTCATAAATTGACATACTCCCCCGTCAAGCGATGCTATGACGGGGGATTCTCCCAGAATCACCTCTTGAGATTACTGGTTCAACGAAACAGCTTAAATCCTCAATATCTCTATTGAAGACCCAGAGGCCGGATTCTCCCCAGTCGTTTGGGTCGGTTTCTGTTTGCCCAACAGTACCGTTGAGGTATTCCCCCAAATATTTCAACCCTTTTTTAAGAATATTAATTGCCGCATTCCAATCTCGATCTAAAACTGTTTTACAGTGAGGACATTGATGGGTTCTAGTACTCAAGGTCTTATAAACCTTTGCCCCACAAACAGAACAATCAATCGTCGTGAATTGCGGTGGTACAGCGATACAGGTTATCTTATGAATCTTGGCGAAATAATTTACCCAGATGGTGAATTGATACCAAGAAGCATCGCTAATACTTTTCGCTAACTTGTGATTTTTCACCAAATTAGAAACCTTCAAAGCTTCGTAGACTACCAAATCATTAGATTGGACTAACGCCAGAGCATCTTTAATAGCTCTGTCTTTACGTTGCCTAGAAACTTTTAGGTGCAATTTAGCTACTTTCTCCCTTTGTTTATGATAGTTGGCTGACTGTTTTTGACCTCTTTTATGACGCTTGGAAAGTCTCCTTTGAGCCTTCTTCAAGCGTCTTTCTGTTTTACGGAAGAATCGGGGATTTTCTACTGTGTTTCCATTGGAATCTGTATAGAATTCTTTCAATCCTAAATCGATTCCCACTACAGAACCAGTGAATTCGTGCTTCTCTTCCCTTTCATGGTCAATGACGAACTGACAGTAATAACCATCAGCACGTCTAACTACCCTCAACCGCTTAATTTGCTGTTCTGAATAATAGACGATGGTTCTTTGATTACACCACAAATCAAATGTTCCTGCCTTAAATCCGTCAGTGAAAGTGATTTGTTTCCTATCATCAGAAAGCTTGTATCCAGTAGTTTTGTATTCTACCGACCTACCGAACTTCTTGAACTTAGGAAACCCCTTCTTTTTAATTGATGAATCCCGACAGTTAGTGTAAAACCGAGCTATGGACTGCCATGCTCGGTCTGCACTTGATTGTCGTGCTTGTGAATTTAATTTGTTTACCCAAGGTGTTGTAGAGTCTTTTGCTAAAACAGCGCAAACTTTCTGCAAGTCATTTCTTGTAGTTCCTTTGTTCTCCATCCAATATCTGACGCATTTGTTCCTGACAAATTGCGCCGTTCTGATGGCTTCTTCTAGCTTTTGGTATTGTTCGGGAGT
>NZ_JBHFNS010000068.1:0-5482 GCF_041929135.1 Floridaenema fluviatile BLCC-F154
CCTGTGACTATCACTAGCAGCTAATTCAATGCTATCTGCATCAAATTGTAAATGAACCCCAGTGAGTACCTGTCTTGTTTCCTCCGTAGCTGCTGCAAACAGCACATAACGTAATGCAGTTGCTAATAACAATGGTTTCACTTGAACGCTATGGTTATTAACATCTAGTGCAGGTAATGTAGGAAAATCATCTGGATTTGCACCTCTGATTTGGTATTTGCCACTAGCACAAGACAAGCTGACAATTGATTTAGCATTAGCTGTAACTGTCAGTTTACCAACTGGTAAGCGAGAGGTGATACTTTGTAATAGTTTAGCTGGTAGTATCACCATCCCTTGATGTTCTACATTAGCTTCACAACTAACTGTAATTCCTAAGTTATAATCAAATCCAGTTAGCTTTACTTGTCCATCGATTGCTGCAATTAATACATTCCCAAAACTAGGATGAGTAGGTTTAGTCGGAACTGCTAATAAGGCAGTTGATAGTTTAGAATTGAATGTTTCTACCTCTACTTCAAATTTAAGTTTAACTTCATCAGTAGAGGGTGATTGACTATCAACTTGGCTAAATTCGGCATCAGCAATTGTTAATTCTTCGCCTTCAACAGGGGATGGAACTACTTCGGTAACAGTAGACTTTTCTAGAACTTGGGTTGAGTTTTTGCGAGGCATAAGTTAAGAGAAATAACTATCACAATTCTCCTAGCGTTAGCTAGCAAGATTTGTGATAGTTACTTGTTTAATTTGCAAGACTATTTGCTAGCGTCACTTCCCAAACTAAGCGATTTTGAGCTAATTTTAGGAGTGCATCTTTAGCTTGGGCAAGTTTTTCTATTAAGTCAACTCTACGATAGGAATGCCACCACAAGAATTGCAGATAATCTATCAACCATAATTGCTGAGAGTGTTCTAAACTATGGTTGATTGTTTTAGCTAATGACAATGCTGCCCTCAAATTGGATGGTAAACTACTACATTGTTGTATAACTTCTTCAGGAATTGATTGCAGCATTTGATAAGATGTAATTGCTGCACCAGGACTTCCCTGTGCCATGTTGAGTAACATCGGGTTATCCAAAATCTGCTGTTCTCCTACTTGGGTTAACACTTGAGCAAAATCATCATTGGATAACCGACGAAAAGGAATTAACTGACACCTAGATACAATTGTTGGTAATACTTCTTGAATTCGAGAGGTAAGCAAGATAAACAGCGTATTAATTGGTGACTCCAATGTTTTTAGTAATGCTGATGCTGCTTGATGATTTAAGTTGTGTGCTGCTTCTATGACTACAACTTTTTGTGGGGCAATTATCGGTTGAGTAGCAGCAAATTCTACTAATTCTCTTACTTGGCTGATGCGAATTACTGGTGCAGTTTTCCGGTTAATTCCATGTGCAATAGCATCGGTTTCAGTTAGCAGTTTATCTAGCTGTTGATAGGTAGGCATCAACCACAAGATATCTGGATGTTTGTTACTAGAAAGTTCAGTAATATCCACTGATTCTTGTGCGGGCATCAACAATGTTTGAATTAAACATTTAGCAACCAAACGCTTACCTATACCATCTAAACCAGCAAATAGAAAAGCATTAGGGATACGCTTACTATTAATGCTGGCTTTGAGTAGTTTTATAGCTGTTGGTTGACCAATTACTGAGGCGAAATGTTGGCAGTTGACTGTTGTTTCCATAACTCAAATGCTTATGAACAGGGTGTAGGGGGTAGGGGGTAGGGTGTAGGGAACCCCATAAATAAATTTAGGGGTTGCATATTTTCTGGATTTGAAAACCGAGTGAATTTCGCGCATTCTGACCAGTTTTGAGCATAATTTCTAACTCCAAAAGCCCGGATAAAGCATCTTTTAATTGCTCAATTGTGCAATTTTGAGTTTCCTGTTTCAGGTAATAAATGCGATTGGGATTTCCGATTTCTGCTTCCGATGCAATCAACTGGTTAGATGCACCTTGCTGACTCATTAGCTTCACCCACAACCAAGTGCGAAATTGAGTTACCAACGTAGCAACTATTCTCAAGGGTGGTTCGTTATTATTGAGCAAATCATTCATGCAACTAAGTGCGGCTGGTAGATTTCTTTGCAGAATAAAGCTAGCCAATTTGAGACTGCTACTAGTATTAGCAGAAATCAAAGTTAGGACATCTTCTATTTCAATTGTTCTCGCACCTATATAAAGGCTTAACTTTTGTAGTTCCGAGTCTAATAATCGAGTATCGTTTCCTACGGCTGCTACTAATGCTTCAATTGCTTGAAAACTAAGATTAATAGCCAGTGATGATGCTATTTTATGCACGTTTTGTGCTAGTTGTTCGGTTGCCCAAATAGGAATAATAGGATACTCTTTAAATTGAGCATAGTTCTGCAATAATTTAGTGGATTTAAGCCTACCATCTGGCTTGGTTTTACTAGTCAGCAATAGGGTATTACTTGCAGGTAAATTCTTCAGACAGTTTGACCAAGATTGCAGTTGATTTTCGCTACATTCACCTCGGTTATCTTGTAACCAAACTAAACGACCTCCTTCACCCCAAGGACGAGTCATGGCAATGGTGATTCCTGTCATTAATGCTTCGGGACTAGGAGGGATTTTGGTGTAGTTAAAGTTTAACCAATTGGGATGACAAATGCTAGACCGCAGTTGGTTAATTTCTAAGGAAATAGCAAATTCATCTTCTCCATGTAAAACAATTACTGGCATAGAAAATACCCTCTTGGTGGACGTGCTTCTGTAATGCGATAAATTTGATGCAAGGGATGGGGTTCGATTTTATCAATGATTGCCAGATAACATTTAACATCACTTCCTTTTGATGCTGTTACGTACAATTCTTCTGGCATCTGAATACTGATTCCTCCTACTAATTCAAACCATTTCCTAAACTTTTGGTAATATCCATGTTTGGCTTCAAATGCAGCATTGCTCATCAAAAATACCAGCCGTCCACTTGGAGCTAAACAGTGATAATAGGCATGTGTAATGTGCAATTCCTGTGCTGGAAATGGAGGATTGGCAATAATCCTTGAATATAGTTTTCTGGGATAATAGGTTAAGAAGTCATCCCAAACCACCAAATATCCTTTGAGCGTAAGGATTAGCTGATTGAGGTAAAATTGTTCTACACAATGCAAGTTAGAACTACATTTTTGGATGTACTCGCAGAGGATACCAGCACCAGCACTCGGTTCCAATATGTTCATGTTTGGCTGGATATTTGCCTTTTTTACCATTATTTCCGCAACCCATCTGGATATGGGATAGAAATAGTTAGAATGGGGAGCAACTAGTAGTGCTTCTTCTTCTAGTGAGTTCAAATTTTCAATTGAAAGATTCCCTAACTGTTCATTCACTTATTTATTCGCGTTAGCGAAATGCGGGGGACTATGACAGGGGTTAGGGGGTGGGGGATAGGGGTTAGGGAAAAAATATTAGAGAGTGAAAGTAAACTTTTCCTTTCAACCCGACTCTTCTCAGCACACCCCACACCCTAACACCTACCCCCTACCCCCTACCTTCATCCAAAGATGCCGAAAAGTGAGGTAAGCTAAAAGCTTGTAACCTAGAAATGAGTAGAATATGGGACAATACGAACGCTTAATTTTAATGGCAGAAGATGAATTGATTCAGTACAGTACTGATGCACGAAAAATCGAAAAACTCCGCCCAAAAATTGGCTTATCTGTCACCCCAACTGAACAAAAGCAAGTCAAAGAAGCATTACTTGCCGAAATGCCAACAGATTTTTTGAGCCAATTGGTAGAAAAACAACGTCAGACTGTAGCTTTACCTTTCTGGGGTATAGCAGGCTTGGGATTACTATTTGGTATTTCTCTCTCCCAACCTCTTGATTATATTGCCACTATTGGGGGTGCTGCAATCGCCATCGCCGTGCAAAAATGGGGATGGCGATTGCAAGCTAAACGTTTAGTGTTGCAAACTCTAGAAGATATCGAACGTCTTACCCGTAAACCTGACTAAAATAAAGACAGTTGGGTGTAATTTCTTTCCTTATCAGCATCCAAAACTGTTCTAATTTCATCTCGTTTTTTTGCAATCAAATTCAGGTAATAATTCACCGCATATTCTCCGGCTGCTGTTACTCCATTCATCCCCTGGTAAAATGTGATAATATCCCCTGGTTTACCTAAAGCTAACAAAACTTTTTCATTAGCTCTAATCTTGCGGGTAATTTGGATTTCTTCTAATGGCAGTTTACCAGATAAAATCACTTTTTCCAGTTGTTGATAATATGTTTCTGCTGCTGTTTCTGATTCGATGAAATGAGTGAGGTAGTTAACTGGGAATTCCTTTTCTAAACGAGAGCGATCGCGTTTTTTCCAAATCCCTTTTTTTGTTATACTACCATCATGATGCCATAGTATATAGTTTTTAGCACCTTTGCTGGGAACAAACATAGCTAAAGCCGTTGTTTCTAGTTCAATATTAATCCCAGAAGGCATCGCATCAGATACAGTTTGCCAAACTAATTGGGGTGTGGGATGGCTAAAGAATACACCATCAGTATCCGATTCAATTTGAATGGCATCAACTGATTTGAGTACCGATATAATATGCTGAAGAATCCGCCTACCATAAGCTGTTACCAATGCCGCTGCTGTCATATCATTAAAGCCAACTCCACCAGTACCATAAAAGCCAAATAAGGAATTAATTAACACTTTTAGCGCACTGTCAGCTTGTTTAGCTACCATGTCACCAAGTTTCCCTTTAGCTTTAAGTTTCAGCCTTTCTTTTGTTAAGTAATCCAGAATATCTAAAGCAACTCTTTTGTTATCTTTCAGGGAACAAATGCCATATTTGAGCATAATTGAAGGGTAGAGACTCGACACATCAATTTTGGCAATATTACGGTACAATCCTGGTACTGAAATTACTAATCCCCCAGCAAATTTCACTTTCGAGTCAGCTTTTGGTTTAACATCAGGATAAAATGATTGTAATACCCGTTGCCATTTAGTCGCATTACCCGCTAGTGCTAGTTGTTGCAAATTCATTCCCGGTACAATCAACGATTCATACCAATAGCTAGGAACTAACTGTTCGGCAATTAATTTAGTATCTTCTAAATCAAATTGCAAATATTGTTGAATAGTTAACCATCCTTGACTTCCCTTCCCTTGCTGCCAACATTCTTGAATTTGATTGTAGGATAAAGTCAATCTCCGTTCTTTCCTCAATCCCATTTCTAGCACCACATTTTTTAGAGAATAGGAAGGAGTCAAAGATTTGGTAATAAAATCCCAGCGTAACACGCAGATATAAACATCTACATGATTGCTACTTTTATAGATGATTGCATTAACTTTAATTGGCGTACCAAAGGTTTGAGCACTGGGAATTTGACGAGAAGAAGTTGAAAACTGGAAATGATGTTTGATATTTAACAGATTCAGCCTGGTAATGATGAATGGTAAATCAAAAGCCATGCCATTGTAAGTTAA
>NZ_JBHFNS010000080.1:0-53783 GCF_041929135.1 Floridaenema fluviatile BLCC-F154
CTGCGAAAATGTAGACATCTCCTGTTTGGTAATCGAAACGGAATAGCTGAATATCTTTATAGCCGTTGGATAACCACTGACAGACTCGCAGACAGGTTTGAGCTTGTTCGTTAGTTGGGTTAATTGTTGTTTCCTCAATTGGCGCAACTACGTACCTAAAAAAGTAGGGTAAAACCTATTTTATTCTGCTTTAGACAAAATCAAATTCAACACATTTAACTCATTGGAAGTTAACAAATATTTATCAGTAAACATCTTTTCTCTCATTTCTTCTAAACTGTAACTGCTAAAAACTACAAAGGGAAACTCTTTGTATTTGTAACCAATTGGTAAGGTTTTATCGGTTGGGTAAAGATGATGAATGTAGGTTGCTAAAAGATCCCGAAATCTTTCATCTTCTGCTTCTTCAGGTTCTTCAGCGAAGTATTCACTCATTGCTTCGGCGCTAATAAAGCTAAATAATGGTAAGGCATAATATTGATCGAGGCGTTGACTATTTTGTTGGAAAAACTGCGTTCTGTCGCTGGAGTCGCGCACTTTATCTACTAATTCTATGGCGTTTTTGATTGCCGATCGCAGTCTTCCCGGATAATCTGAACTATGATGAATTGCTAACATTTTATTTACTAGTTCTTCGGTGGCGTGAGTTGCTATTTCCATTAACCGCATTTCATAAGTTTCTTCTAGTTTCTTATCTGCGATAGGAACGACTAATAAGCTACCATTAATTAGTCCTGTTTCTAAGTTGCCAAGTTTGAGTAAACTATCAAATCCATTGTTTACTGAATCAGTGAATTTGCTAGAGAAAACTTCTCGTAATTGTAAATAGGAATAACTCGCAGAATTTTGAGAATCTGAGTTTCGGGGATTTAAGGTAAATTTTGCTCGACTTAGCAGTTGTTCTAAACTGGTATAAACTTCTTTTAAAACTTTGTGATTGGGATATCTATGATATTCATTTTTTAAGTCTTTGATTAGGTTTGCTAGTTGTCCGCTAAATGTTTTACCTGCGGTAGATACGGATTTTCCACCTATGGGAATCATCAGGAATTTTTCTCTACCTATTTGTCCGTAACCTTGAATTCTAGTTAATACACAAGATTTGATAATTAGCAAGATATTTAATAAATTGATGGTGCTTTCTCTCAGGGAAAGTTGTTTGTCGTCGCTGTAGTAAATGGCGCGATCGCTTAAATAAAACATCAATTCTTTTTCTCGATCGTCTAAGGTTTTCTTAATTCCATCTTCGTAATAATCACCCCGTCCTCTGTAAATAACTTGGATGATTTCCATCAAGTTACTTTCGACGCGAAAATGGGGAATTTCTACTAAAATATGCTTCGTTTTGGGAAAGGATAAACCGCGACTGGCGGAGGAAGTCATAAAGATGATTTTGACTTGATTTTTATATTCGTGAATCGCAGTTTTATCATTATCAGAAAGGTTAGCGTGGATCTCTAAATAATCTTGATTTTTGACAAACTCTCCCCGCTGTTGTTTAATTTTTTCGATTAATTCTTGTAATTTTCGTTTATCTTGAATGTATACAATAATTTGTCCTGCGTCGGGACGGTTCCAGAGTGTGTTAATATCTTGAACAATTTGATTTTGAACTCTTTTTTTTAGGTTATCTCTTGTTGCTGCAAAAGTGTCTTCGTTAAAGGGAAGTGATTCGACGAATAGTTTATAAGTAATGGTTAAACTGCTGGCGGGATAGGAGTTAGCGTTGATGGCGACTGCTGGCGATCGCTTAAACTCAAATTCCTGAAATGAAAGTGGTTGAATAGTTTGGGAAGATGCGCGTCTAAAAAATATTTTATCTGGTTCCGGTGAGGTTTCGGATAAATGTTGTTTGATTACGTCGCGATCGACAATTGAAGCATCTGCTACAATAACTTTAGTGTTAAATCCATGTTGGGAATCAGTCAATTTATAACGTTTCAAAATCTTGCTGATTTCATTTAAAAACTCAACGCCGCTATCATCCCCAGTTATTTCATCTATCATAATGAATAAATGCTTAATCCGCGCCGATATTTTTCTCATTTCTGCGGGAATAACTTTGTTTTCTCGCTGAATGTAAGCACTTTTGAAGATGTTGGTAAAATGTTCTAAGGTGTTTTTTCCGTTTTCAGTAATTCTTAGAGATTGAATGCAAGCTGTAGCGACAATATTATGAGAGATTTCGCTTTTAATTGTGGTATTTACTGCTTCGCAAAGACAAGATAAAACTCCTTTGCTGCGGCGATTTGTCGCTATAATTTCGTCTTCATTTTTTCTCTTAAGTGCTTTCTGGCGTGAGGTTTTACGTTCAATTTCTGAACTAGAATCGAAGAAATCAACGCCATTTTCCGTAAAGTCACCTTGGCGTTTTGGAGAATAGTAATTGACGACACAACGCCGAGAATTTTCCTCAATCAGTTGGGAGTTGGTGTTAATGCAAAAGGTTTCGTCATCTAACTTCCCTGTTACTGAGTCTTTAAATTTTTCGATAATATCTAAGTTGACTTGTTTGCGGGGACTAACATAAAAGAAGAGAAAACCTTCGTTGACGTGAGCTTTGAGAAAGTCTACAATTGCTGTAGTTTTGCCAATTCCGGGATTACCAGTTAAAAATAGATAGGTTTTGTCAGAGTCTAGGGAATTTTTAATTAATTTGGCGTGTTCGTCTCGTAATTCTAATGTAGAACTGAAGTTACTAATTGTTTCAGTATGAGGTATAATAGTTGTGCTGTCGGTGGGGATTTCTAAGAGTTGCTTGATAAAGGGTTTCCCGTTATCGAAACTCCGACTTGCATTGAGTTGAATTAGATGTAAAATTTCCTTTCGCGCTTCGGTAATTTCTTGTTCTCTTAGTTCGTTTTGGTAAATCTGAGAACAGGTGTTTAATACTGCTAAATTTTCGGGACGAAGTGACATGGCGCTGATTCCGCGATCGCTATATCCCACCACATTAAACACTACGGATGTGCGATCGTTGAAAATGTCTATTTCCCGGAGAAATCGATAAAAACTTCCAGCATAAGAACCTGCTTGAATTAATTTAGCACTTTCTTTGTCTTGGCGTTTAAAAGCAGTAAAATATCGCCGCAAATCTGGGGGTAAACTCAAACCTAAATCATCGTTGTTTCCGGTATCGATCCGCAGTTTGGCAAAAACACTTTTGGAACGTAAATAAGCAATTTCGCGCTGCAATAAACGCCGCTGATTCTGCATATCTTGATCTTCAAAGTCTAAGAGGTCTTTTGCTGATTTGACGGAAAATATCGATAAGTCTACGGAAAGAATCCGAAATTCTTGGCGATGACGCAATAACATCAAGGTGTCTGCTTTCAAAAATTCACCTTTCTGTTTATATCGACTCCAAAAAAGACGATTCTCTAACAGATCTGGTTTGTAAAACTGCGATAATAAATCGATATATTCTTGTTCTTCACTTTTCGGATAGGTTTTGATGCTGTTAGCATCGCCGAAACTGCATTGATAGTATAAAATTTCGAGGTTTGATTTTTGCCGATCGATCCATCCCGTAGACTTCATGTACTCGCCAAAAAAGTTTAATCCAGAGAGAAAACCTTTCTGTAATAAATACAAACACCACTTTTCAATTCTTTGGATATCTTTTTCGCTGATTGTGCGATCGTCACTAACGATCCGTTTCAGCATTTTGGGAAATTTAAAATGCTGCAAATCCCGCTGATACAAATCACCAAAGTTGTGTTTAATTTTGTGCTGTTCGATATAAGCAAGAATCCCAATATTAAATCCAACTTCAAACAATCGACCCAAATTTTCTGCAATCATTTTGCACTCCTGTTATAACCAGTCTAAATGATCGGTGAAAAAGATTTTGTTTGAACCACGAAGACGCGAAGGACACGAAGAAAGAAGAGAAGAAGAAGCAGTTTTTACAATTCATTTAGACTAGCTATATTCTCTCTCTTTCCTCTGCGTCCTCTGCGTCCTCTGCGTCCTCTGCGGTTCATTATAAACGGGTTTTTCATACATTTAAAACTTTCCTAACTTCAGTTGTAGGGTGCGTCAGACCAGAAATTTTGATCGACAGCATCAGGGTTTGAATGTCTGACGCACCCTACTTTAGGATTATACGTTTAAAACTCTCCTAACTTCGGTCAAAAATGCCAAAGAATTAAAATCAACCTCGCCTCTAATATGGGTAAAAACAGACAAGTTACTAAATGATTCTTCACCCATGATATTTTCATAAGGATCGAGTTTTAAACTAAGATCGCTGGTTTTTTCAAATCGGGAAAAGTGAAACAGTGTCAAATATTGCAGTAAGTCATTTTTCCGGGTGCTATTATCATCAATTAAACCTTGTCTGATGTATTTGTCATCTAAAATTCCGGGATAAATGTTGATTAGGGTAGAGTAGGAAATCACGCCATTGTAAAAGCGTTCTTCCTCATTACCTACACTAATCCCATTAAACAAATTGAAAAAAACGATCGCTTGCTGCGCCGAATCTTCTGCAACATTCAACAGTTGATTTGTATCTTGAATATATAGAGAAGTTGCTTTCATATCTTTGAATTTGCGGACATAGTATTTATCGAAAAATACCGGATAGATTTTGATGTCGTCGCGGTTCCCTTTCAAGTTATTTATGAGTTTGGGTGACATGAAATATAGGCGATCGTCATCTTCAGTTTGAGTAATATTCAAATTACTGGTAAAAGGTGCTTGTGCAACATACAAAAAGTCTCGATACCCTTGCTGATAAAGGTTATTTACTGTGTCGAGTAGAATTGGGGGATCTTCATACAAACGCTGATAACTGTAGTTATCAGAAAAAGTTTTGATGATATGCAAGCGAATAGAGTTATCATTTTTTTGGTGAGTAATGGCGATCGCTTCTCCTACCAAATTAGATATCCTATTTTTGCGGTTTTTGTTCCCTGTTCTCGCATCACTTTCCAAACTGGAAACTACAATAATCGCTAGTTTATCCAAAGTGGGAGTATCTGCACTATTGTTGAAGCGGAACTTTCTCGGTAATACTGAATATAAAGATTTAAGTCCATTTTTTACCTTGAAAGATCTCACATCTCGCACCCGGAAACCTTGAGAACTACAACGGTGTTTTTCGTTCAATAAATGACACAATGTTTTAGAAAGATGCGCCATAAACTTTTCTGAAGGTGCGGGATTTTGACGATCGCCTTCGTGCAATCTTACCATCGGAATAAACAACCGTTTACTTGCAGCATCTAGCAAAATTTTCAGAACAATATACGCTAGCAAAGAGACAGTAAAGCGATAAATAAACCCTTGGGTAGAATCAAAATTTTTCGGGTCTAATCGTCGGTTATTGTAGCGAAACAGTAACAACTTTTTGTATTGTATGAAATACTGTTTATAGGCATTCATGCAGCTTTCAGGAACCCACATTATTGGTAAAGCATTCACACCTGTAATGTCATATTCCATTTGAAACTGTTGGCGTTCTTCTGTAGGAAAATAGCGGATATCTTCAATCGTAATACTTGCAGGTAACTGACAGACAGCATTTTCGCCAACCTGTGCTTCGCCGATCGAAATATATCTCAAACATTCTTTGGGATTCTTTCTCACAACTTCTTTAAAGAAAATGCCATATAAAATTTGATTTTCGTCGCTTTCGAGGACACCTCTTCTCACATTAATTTGAATCGGATAAGTTCGCGTTGGCAAAATTGTTTGATGCTTAATAAAGCTTTTCAAAAAATCTCGGAGTACGTTGATTTTTACTTTGGCATTATATTGAGTAATTCCGGTGATAATAAGTTGCAAAATATTCTGTTTTGCTGCTTCATCAGAACCTCGTAATATAGGCATGACTCTGGCATCAAAGCTGCCGATCGGATCGTATTCTAAATCAGTATAAGGGTTGTAATCTGGTGCTTCGGGATTGCTGCGAGAAGCAAATATAAAAAAGTACAAAAGTGCGAGTTTTAAGATTTTTGTGCCGAAGTTGGGATTTGTTTGAAGTTCCTGTTTATGTTCTTCACTATTGGGATTGAGGAGATTAAGATTGTAGTCAAATACTTCTTTGCCGTCAAGTGCTTGAACTGCATTACCAAACTTCATTTTGAAACCGAAAATAAATTGGCGTTCTCCGGCATTTTTATCGGTACTTTCTCCTAAGTTTCCGGTGACAAGGGGAATGATGGGAAGGGAGTCTAATACTTCCGATCGCGAAAACAAATCTTTATAATTAATCCTCGCGCCTCCATAGTTTACCTCATAATAATCATCCGGTCTTTCTTGGTTAATAAATTCTTCAATTAATCGAAGACGACGAATCAAATCTCGCAGATAAATAAACCCAACATGATCTTGATTATCAATCCGATCGCGGAGATATTCTAAATACCTAATTTTCGCTTCTTTTTTCAGTTTTCCTAGTGTTTCTGTGTCTACAACTCGCTGCAAACGGTTGAAGTCAGAAGTTTCTTCGCCAATTTGATCTTGAATCCTATCTTGTAGTTCTTCTCTATCAGTTTCGCTGTCAAAAGTAACTAAATCGTCGATGTGATTTAGCAATCCTTCTTGCAAATATTCGGGAAAGCGATCGATCTCCCGTACCTTAATCGTTAATTTATGAAATTTTAGCAGAGAACCACTACCAGGACGGTTGCTAGAAAGACAAAGTTTTTGCTTTTGTAAATTAGGAGAAGGTTGGTTAAAACTATAAGTAAAACCCAACTGACCTGCATTTCCCTGGAAAGCTTGCAAAGGGGAAACTAAACTATTCACAAATTCCTCGATCGATTGATTTTCTCTTAAATTAGATGCTAATTTTTGTTGTAAAATATCTCTAATTTCGCGAATTTTCTGCGGAAAAATCCCTTGAAATACCGGAGAAAAATTAATAGTTGCTGCACGAACTCCGTTAGGGGATGCTAGCGGGTTGGCGACTTGCAGAGTTGCGACTTGACTCGCTACTTCGTCAATATCTATTAGTAGGCGATCGCGATTTTCCGACAATTTAAATATATTTTTACTTCCTAATACTTGGGAAATTTTTTGTAATAAATCGCTATAATCTAGCGGAACTAACTCATCATCACCCTGATTTAAAATGTTAACCATTGATTGTATTATTCTATACTTAGTCTTATTTAATCACTAGCGATCGATCCAGTCAATCACTTGAAATCGATGAATTATAAAAGTTTTCTATCAAAAGTAGGAATCAGACAACCGCAAATCACTGTAACTTAAGATAGAGAACTAACAGGTTAATTATGCAGATTACAACTCCAGATTGGGTTAAACACGCAGTTTTTTACCAAATTTTTCCGGATCGGTTCGCTCGCAGCAAACAACCCCGCAAGCGCCTGTTGAAAAACGCCACTTGGGAAGCGTGGGACGATATGCCAACACTCCAAGGTTACAAAGGCGGTGATTTGTGGGGCATCATGGAGCAGTTGGATTATTTACAAGATTTGGGCATTAACGCTGTATATTTTACTCCAATTTTTCAATCTGCCAGTAACCACCGATACCATACTCATGATTATTACCAAGTAGATCCAATGTTGGGGGGAAATCCGGCTTTTCAAGACTTACTAGATGCCGCCCATAAACGGAATATGAAAATTGTTTTGGATGGGGTATTTAATCATTCCAGTCGGGGCTTTTTCTTCTTCCATGATGTGTTAGAAAATGGCCCCCATTCTCCTTGGGTTGATTGGTTTAAAATCGAAGATTGGCCTGTTTCTGCTTACAATGGAGAATACCCGGCTAATTATGCTGGTTGGGCAGGAAATCGGGCGTTACCAGTATTTAATCATGATAATCCCGAAGTGCAAGAATACATCATGGAAATTGCCGAATATTGGATTAAATTTGGCATTGATGGTTGGCGATTAGATGTACCTTTTGAAATAAAAACTCCGGGTTTTTGGCAGGAGTTTCGCGATCGCGTTAAAGCTATTAACCCCGAAGCTTATATTGTCGGTGAAGTGTGGACAGATGCCAGAGAATGGTTAGATGGCACTCAATTTGATGGGGTAATGAATTATTTATTTACCGGGCCAACTATTGCTTTTACGGCTGGCGATCGAGTAGATATTGAACAAGTAGAAGGCCCTTCCTACGACCCTTATCCGCCCTTATTCGCTAAAGAATACGGCGAAAAAATTCAAGCCTTACTAAAACTTTATCCTTGGGAAATTCAACTCACCCAACTAAATTTGTTAGCCAGTCATGACACCGCAAGATTACTTTCCATTGCCCAAGGCGACAAAGCCAGTGTCGAACTCTCAACCATTTTACTATTAACATTTCCTGGCGCACCCAGCATTTATTATGGTGATGAAGTTGGCTTACCAGGGAAATTAGATCCCGACTCTCGGCGCGGTTTTCCAATGGAAGCCCACTGGGATGCTTATGTTCTTAAATATCACCAAAAACTGATTGCTTTACGGCATCAATACCCAGCCCTTCGCACAGGTTCCTATCAAATATTGTACGCTGAAGGCACAAATTATGTATTTGCGCGAGTTTTGGGAAATGAAGAAATTATTGTTGCCATTAATGTGGGAACAACACCAGCAAATATTAGCTTTGAAGTAACTGCTTTGCAATCTCAACCCAGTTACTTATTATATGGTGATGCGAAAATTTCCTGGCAAGAAACAGCAGGAAAAACCAAGCAATTAAGCTTGGATTTATCACCGCGAACTGGTTGCATTTTTGGCCCTGTTGAATAAATTTTGTACTTGTAGAGACGTTTTATGAAACGTCTCTACAACTACTATGCAAGCCCTAATATTGTGGAATGAGTACGGTATCAATAACGTGAATAACACCATTGTCAACTTCTACATCTGACTGAATAATCATTGCATCATCCACCATTAATTTCCCATTTGCATGAAGTTTTAAGTCGGAACCTTCCATTGTATTAGTTCTATCCAACTGCATCACATCTTTGGACATGAATTTGCCTTTGATAATGTGATAACTGAGGATTTTAGTTAGCTGAGGAATGTCATGCAAAAGTTTTTCTACAGTTCCTTGAGGCAATTTAGCAAACGCTTCATCCGTGGGAGCAAAAACAGTAAAGGGGCCGGAATTTTCCAGCGTTTTTGTTAAGCCAGTAGCTTGAACAGCTTGAATTAAAGTATTGAAAGAACCAGCTTTATTAGCTGTGTCTAAAATATTTGCCATTTGTTTTACCTTTGGTTGATTTAATTATTTGTTACACAACTTATGGCAGGCTTACTCAACAGCAACTAATGCTGGCATCAAGACTTTATCAATTACGTGAATCACGCCATTGTCTGCGAGAATATCTTCTTGCAAAACATGGGCATCATTCACTTTTACACCATCTGAAGCATCAATAGCTAATACCGATCCTTCCAAAGTAGGTGCTTCATCTATTTGGTTGAGATCGTCGGATCTCACATCTCCAGAAACAACATGATAGGTGAGAATTCTTTTTAGCTTAGAAGTGTCCTGCATCCAAGAAGCTAAAGTAGTAGCAGGAATTTCAGCAAATGCGTCATCCGTGGGAGCAAAAACGGTCAGGGAACCAGGATTTTTCAGCGTATTTACTAAGCCAGCAGCTTCAGCTAAAGTTAGTAAAGTCTTGAAAGATTCAGCTTTGGTTGCGGTTTCTAGAAGGTCAGCCATTAGTTTTCCTTTGTTGTAAACTTGTTCTGTTTCAATTAATACAAACTGACCAGACCAAAGTGCATCTTTCAAGAGTCGCAGATATTTAATATTTAACTGCTGAAAGTTATCCCTCTTTTTTGCAATTGTTCCATAAAAAACTCTTCTAAAGTGGGACGCGCTAAATTTAAGGTGATAATTTGGGCTTGCATGAGGCGCAAACTGGCGAGAAAATCTTGTAAGTCACCTTTGACATGACCTTGCCAAGCTTCATCTGTGCTACCTATTCCTTCGGATACAAATTCTAAATCTGGGAGCCATTTTTTTAAGATTTCTTGCTTTCCACCTTTGCCTTTAATGTAGTAGGTGTCGGCGGTTCCTAAAAGTTCATCCAAAGAGCCGATGCAAATTATTTCACCTTGCGCTAATATGGCGATGCGATCGCAAATTTTCTCCACATCCGACAAAACATGACTATTAAAAAAGATGGTTTTTCCTGCTGCTTTTAAAGATGAGATAATCTCCCGAATTTGGTAACGTCCCATTGGATCTAAACCGGACATTGGCTCATCTAAAAATACCAATTCCGGGTCATTAATTAATGCTTGTGCCATGCCAATTCTTTGTAGCATTCCTTTAGAATATTGCCGCAGTTGCTTTTTTTTCGCTGCTGACTGGGCAAGCCCAACCATTTCTAATAGTTGGGGAATGCGTACTCGCTGAATTTCCGCGGGAATTTGGAAAAGTCCAGCGATCATTTGCAAAAATTCCCAACCTGTTAAAAAATCATAATAATAGGCATTTTCGGGTAGATAGCCAATGCGTTGTTTGACTGTGCGATCGCCCAAAGGTTTTCCTAATATTAATCCCCGACCAGAAGTAGGACGAGCAATACCTAGTAAAGTTTTTAAAAGTGTAGTCTTTCCTGCGCCATTCTGCCCTAATAAACCAAAAGTTTCCCCTTCATAAACCGTCAGTGTACAACTTTTCAAGGATTCAATTTTTTGATTCAGCCAAAAGCCTGTGCGGTAAATTTTTCCTAATTCGTAGGTTTGCACCACTGGCTGACGTGCAATTGTCATTGCTCCTTCTAGAGAATCTGTAGCTGAATTCATATTAGTTTAGCTATCAACAACCACTAAGATGGATTATTACCTATATTAATTAAATAATAGCAGTCAACAGCGAGGAAACTCATGGATCGAGGTAAAATTGTGGCAATTATTACGGGGATAATTTCTTTAATTCTAGCGATCGGCTATTTACTCTTAGTGCAACTGCTAGATTTTCGCGGCGAAATGATACCTGCACCCGTATCAATGTTTAACTGGGGAATTTGGTAGAAAATTGTAGGTAATGGATTGTTGATGATTGTGCGATCGATCCATTACCCAACCAATTTTTCCAATTTTACCAATGATGAACATGAGTCGCTTTCAAACTATGAAATGAGACTAACAACTGCGTCAAAGCTAAAGGATAACTTTGCAAAACCTCATCAGTTGTGCCAGTAATTTTCCCCAATTCTACATTTCCTCCTAAACTACAATGAGGAAACAAATCAGGCATTTCATGACACAAAACTTTTTCTAATTTACTCACTTGTTCCGCCGTTGCATGACTATCAATTTCCAACACATCAACTGGTTTACCCATATCTCGATCTAACCCTAAACGTACAGGCGGTTCAGTGTCGCCATCACTCTGTTGAATAATTCTAGTAAAATCTGGATGAGGAATTGTCGGTCTGAGTACTAAACGCACATTTAAACGGGAATTATCCTCTTCAATTTCTTCATTTGGCGGGTAAAAAGTTACAACTAAATCTGCCCATTTCCGTTGAGGACGGATAAAATTTTCTGAATCAGGTTCGCGTTTTTCTAATTCTGCTAAAACTTGTTCTGGCGAGTAACCCCGCTTCATTGTATCCCGTTTAATCTTCCACTTAGCCCGTAAAGTTTCCGGCGGCGCTAAGTAAACTTTAACATCAAAACAATCACGACAACCACGAGTAGAATAACCTAACAATCCTTCGACAATTACAAATTTATTTGGTTTAATATATTTTGGTGCTTCAAAAGTTCCGGTTGTATGGCTGTAAACTGGTTTCAAGATCGGTTGACCTGTTCGCAACAGCGATAAATGCTGCTGCATAATATCTAAATAATTGCAGTCTGGATGTAGGGCTGTAATTCCTAATGTTGCACGTTGGACGCGATCGTATTTGTGATAATCGTCAGTACAGATAATTGTCACATTCTCTTCTCCCAAAACCTGGGCAATTCCTCTAGTTAAAGTCGTTTTTCCGGCGGCGCTATCACCAACAATGCCAAGGATAATAGGACGATTGCTCATAGTTCTTGATATATTAAAACTTCTGAATTAGGTTTAATTTTAGGAGGTAATGGAGATCGAATCAATGGCTAATCAATTTATTTACAATTCTTCTCAACTTAGTTATGCCATTTTGGGAACAGGTGCGCTGGGTGGATATTACGGCGCTTGTTTGCAAAAATCTGGTTTAGATGTTCACTTTTTGCTACACAGCGATTACGAATATGTCAGTAAGCATGGTTTAGTAGTTGAATCAAAAAATGGTGATTTCACTTTACCCCAAGTTCAAGCTTACTCTGAAACTAGCAAAATGCCTCCTTGCGATGTAGTAATTGTGGCGTTAAAAACTACCCAAAATCATTTATTGCCGCAAATGTTACCCAATTTAGTGAAAGAAAATGGGGTGGTTTTAGTATTACAAAATGGTCTTGGGGTAGAAGATGAAGTTGCTAAAATTGTTGGCTCAAACAGAGTAATGGGTGGGTTATGTTTTCTCTGTTCTAATAAAGTAGGTGCAGGACATATTCGCCACTTAGATTATGGAGAAATTAAAATGGGGGAATATGCTGCTAATTATCAAACTGCTGGAATTACTAAGAGAATGCAGCAAATTGCTAATGATTTTGAAAGTGCAGGAATTAAGATGCAATTAGCAGAAGATTTGCTATTAGCACGTTGGCAAAAATTAGTTTGGAATATTCCTTACAATGGGCTTTCTGTAGTTTTAGATGCCAGAACTGATGAGTTAATGGGTAATTCTCATACTCGGAGTTTAGTTGAAGAATTAATGTGGGAAGTGGTAGCGGGGGCGAAAAGTTGCGATCGCACAATCCCCCAAAATTTCGTAGAAACCATGCTACAATACACCGACAAAATGAAACCTTACCGCACCAGCATGAAAATTGACTACGATGAAAAACGCCCTTTAGAAGTAGAAAAGATGTTCGGTAATCCCTTAAAATTTTCCCAAGCAAGAGGCGCAAATTTACCCAAAATTACCATGCTTTACCAACAATTAAAGTTTTTAGATAGCCGAAATAGCAGTTAACAACATGGTAAATTCATCGCAGCTAATCTAAAATAGTTATATCACTCTCCCACGAGCCTTAGTTATGATCCAAATTACAGATAAGCGAGTACGCTGGACTATCGCTGACTTGGAACTATTTCCAGATAATGGCAATCGCTATGAAATAATTGATGGGGAGTTGTTTGTGACAAAAGCACCAAATTGGAAATTTGGGCTAGCAACGAAAGATTAGCTGCTTTATTAGATGAAGCCGGACATTTAACCGCCGCCCCAGAATTAATCATCGAAGTACTTTCCCCAGGTACAGAAAATCAACGACGCGACAGAGAATTGAAACTAAAACTCTACTCAACAAGAGGAGTTCAAGAATATTGGATTGCTGATTGGCAAAAGCAAGAAATCCAAATTTATCGTCGGGAACAAACTACCTTAGAATTAGTTGCCACTTTGTTTGTTAATGATGAATTAAATTCCCCACTTTTACCAGGCTTTACTTGTTCCGTATCCCGAATATTTGCTTAATTAATTAATCTGGGAATTTAACCACCATTTAATTAAAAGCAAAACTCCTAAATGTAGCGGATACAAAGGATAAAACCATTTATAAAACGGTTTACTCCTTCCCCCTTTTTCGCCATTATATAAAGCTATAATTCCTACAGAAGCTATACCAAACAACTCGACATAACTCCATTGATTTAGATAGATAAACAATAACCGATAGCCGATAAAAAAGAACCACCATTTGGCACTTTGTAAATTGATAATTGACATCAAATAAATGAGAATTATTGCAGACATTCTCCCCTCAACCCGCAATAATTCAGCAATTATCATAAAAGCAATAACAATTAAAAACTTGAACAACTTTGATTCAACTAACTTAGTGCAGCGAATAGTTATTACTCCCAAAGCTAGAGTAAATAATATATTAAGTTCGCTGGAAACAGAGAAAATTAAATAGGAGAATTTGGCATAAATAGGTTGAGTAATAACGCCCCATATTAATAGCCTAAAAACATACTTTTTAATATCAGATGTATACTTTTCTCCTTGTGCTGCTAACCATGTAAACAACGGAAAACTCAGCCTTCCTAAGATAACTAAAATAGTTACTTGTGGGAAAAACAACCTTCCCACATGATCGATAATCATTAGAGAAAAAGCTATTAGCTTAATATCAAAAGCCGTGAGTTTTTGCAAATTTGACTTACTAACACTGTCAGACATATATAGCAAATCCTATTTTTGTTTTAAGTAGACTGTAGAGACGTTGTATACAACGTCTCTATAATTTTCGGAATAAAACTAACAGCTTACATTAATTACCAATCTTCTCGCTTTGGTGATGATTTAGTCCAATCATCTACATATTCGTAAGGTGGAATTTGGGTTTCTTCTACTTCTTCCTCTTCCTCTTCTGCTGCTGCTTCTTGATATTCTATTTCTGTTTCTGGTGGGGGATTTTGGGTTAAAGGTTGGACGACTTTGGCGATCGCATCTTGAACAAAAGCTTTGACAAATTCATCTTTTTTATTCAACTCAAATTGCCGTTGCACAACCTCTGTAATTCCGCCATCACCCCAATCTTGATTCTGCCGAAAATACTCAATAAAACTTTTTCCAGCAATGCGGGTTAAATAAGCAGCACTTACGCCTTGAATTGCTTTACCAACTAAATAAGTAGCAATATTTAATTGTAATGCTCTAGAAACTAATTCGATCGCACCTTTAACTATACCCAAACTAGCAAGAGTTTTACCTAAAGAAAGCGCCAACTCTCTCCCCCGTTCCATATTCAAATCACAGCCATAAATCTTACCAATTTCTACTACCATTTGGGCATTTACCGCTACCGTTGCCAATAAATCTACCACTGGCAAAGGTGTGACTGCAATTACTCCCGCACCTATCCATTGAAAACGTTCTACAACTTTATCAGCTTGACGGTGACGTTGAGCATCAATTATTTTTCTAGCTTCTTCTCCCAAACGTTGCGATTGTAATAAAATATTATCTGCCATTAAATCATCGCCTTCAGCCCGCAAAATATTTGCCAAACGGCGAATTAATGGCATAATATCAGGTTCAGGTTGAATAATTTCCCCAGTTTCTAACTTTACGCTTCGAGGATTTGCTGACACAGTAACAATGTCAGAAGTAGAAATAAAAGTTCTGACTCTTTCGCGAAGTCGCGCCAAAATCTTTTCTCTATCTTCGTCGGTGTAAAGGTCGATTTTATTCAAGACTAAAATATTGCGTTTTCCAATTTCTGCTAAAGCTTTTAAAGGAACAAATTCTGATTGCAGCAGATCATTTTCGACTACAAATAATAATAAATCTGCCTCAGTTGCTAATTGACGGGCTAATTGTTCTCGTTCTGTTCCCGCAACTCCCGCTTCTAAAATTCCTGGGGTATCAGTAATTAAAATTTCCCGTTCTAAACCTTTTAATTTTAATTCGTAAGTTTCGCCAACTTCTGTGGTTCCCATTGGCGCATTAACTGTGCCTACCATTCTGCCCATTAAAGCATTTATTAAAGAAGTTTTGCCCGATGAACCTGTACCAAATACAACAACTTGGAGGTTTCTTTTGGATAAATTAGTTTCAATTTCTCGCGAACGACTTAGTAAAGCTTGTCGGGAAACTTCGTCTTGAATTTGTTTGACTTGTTTTTTGACTGCGCGGAGATTTTCTGCTGCTGCATCCGTCTTTGCTTCGGGAAGTTTAATTTTTGGTTTGCGGCGCTTTGGCTGATTTTGCGATCGCCAAAACATCACCCCATAATAAATAAAAGCCGTAATCAGCAACGCCAGCAGCAATATTAGCAGCAAAACTACCATATTAGCCAACAAAGGTGGCGCAGACCAAGCAATATTAATATAAAGCTGATAAATGGAATTAACTAGCCAAATCATCAGCCCCAAGACTACAGTAAGGGCAGCTACTAAAGCGAGAAGTTTAGGTAGTGGCATGACAGAAACGGGTATTTGCTTCTAAACACTAGCCTACACCGACAAAGTTTATCTGTGTCTGGTAAATTTTCTGCAAAGGACTTAAGGCTTAATTTATACTTTGGCTACTGATGAACTGCGATCGCATTTCGATTTATTTCTATCAATGAGTGTTGCTGAAATAATTGGGCTAACTGTGGTAAATTTTTGACAAATAATTCCACAAGTTCATTATTGGTGATGTTTCCTGTAGTAAGCTGTTACGCATTTAAATCACTTATTAACGAGTAGGGTGCGTCAGACGGTAAAGCCTATGTAGAAAGGAAAATATCTAAATCTGACGCACCCTACAATATGACTTAGTAATTCTAGAATAAATTCCACTGGGTAGCGAAGCCCTCGAATACAGGGTTTGCCGTGACAAATATTTGCATCTAGTGTGATTCTCTCTAAAAGGATGTTTTCCATAATAAAATTAATTAGTAACGTCAGGTTGTCAGGAAGTTTGGTTAGTATTTCCTGAGAGTATTCGGGTTTTAATTATTACTCAAAATCAGACATTAGCGTTTAAATCTGGTGATGTAGTTAGTACTCAAATTATCCTGTTAGGATTTAGTGTTGCGATCGATGAATTGTTGAGTTAAAAACAAAATAACAGAATTTTGTACTACTGAATTTCCCAAAACTTCTCAATTAATAAAGCTTCTACATCTTGAGGAAAAGGAAAATTTTTCCCGATCTATAAAACGAGCACGGAGGGATTTGAACCCCCGACACCCAGGACCGGAACCTGGTGCTCTATCCACTGAGCTACGTGCCCACACAACAAAAACGATTATAGCACTTTCCTAGCTTATAAATTCAACAATTGCATCAAGAATCGTGGAGCAGGCAAAATGATTAACAAAAGTAGTGCCAGGGAAAGTAAACCGAACAAATCTCGCCTGTTATCTAATTCTGTCACATCATTGAGTGCTGGTTCATCATAGGCAGGCATCAAAAACAGGAACAACGCCCATAACAGAAAATCTCTAGGTATCAGCGTTACCTGGAAAAGGATTGGCATTAAAGAAACGAACAGCAATAACAACCTAGCAAGTTGACCAATAGCAGCAGCTTTTCTTTGTCCAAACATCGCATGGACAATGTGACCACCGTCGAGTTGTCCCACTGGCATTAAATTTAAAGCAGTGACAATTAAACCAATATAACCAGCTACGGCTACTGGGTGAAGATCGATCGCAGTTTGGGCGGTGAGTTCGCTACCAAGAGTTAGTTTACTTAAAGTAGCTAGCAAAATTGAAAAATTGGGAATTAGGGCATCAAATTGTAATATTCCTGTCCTTTCTGGCAGTGGCACAACACTAGAATGAGCCAAACCCCAAATTAACAAAGGTAAAGTGACAATGAAACCTGCTAAAGGCCCTGCTATTCCCACATCGAATAAAGCTTTGCGGTTGGGTACAGGACTTCGCATTTGAATAAATGCGCCAAAAGTTCCCAGGAAAAAAGGGATGGGGATAAAATACGGCAGAGTGGCGCGGATTTTGTAGCGTTTCGCCATTAAGTAATGACCCATTTCGTGAATACCCAAAATAGCCATTAATGCTAAAGAATATGGCAATCCTTTGAGTAATAAACTGGGGTCAGATTGCAGGGCTTTCAGGGTAACGCCTGCAATTTCTGTACCAATAACTGTGGTGGTAAATAGGGTAATGAATAATAATGCTAAAGCTAAACCGGGGCGATGCAAATGAGCGTTGAGACGTTTAGCATCGGGGTGAGTTTGGGGGTTAGGAACTAAGGCAAAGAAGGGGTGTTCGTTGAAACTATCTTGAAAGACGACTAAGAAGCGATCGCCAAACTTAGCTTCAATATTACTGCGAATCGTCCGATATGCCTCTTCTGATGTAGTTCGCAAATGTCCCCGACAAATTACCGCCTGTGGGTGGTACTCTAAGTCTTGCAGGTAGTAAACTGACCAAGGGAAACAATCCCGCAGTTGAGCTTCCTCTTCTTTATTGATGGGGCGTACTTTTGCCGCTTCGGTATCAGCTGACTTAGCTGTTGCTGGTGTTTTGGAGTTATTTCCGGTCTCATTTGCTTTCCCTTGAGGTTGTATTCGTCCCTTTTGAATCAGGTAACTATACAAAATTAAGGAAGCAAAGAATACGCCAAGTAAGATAAATCCTGGCATTGGTCGATTTCTGCCATAAGCTAAAATCCAACCAGTCCAAATAAACGGTGGTGCCATCATCACCAACCACAATAACCAAACTGGCGTTGTGGTGATGCCAGCGACGCTACGCTTCACGATAAAGTAAGTAGCTATTCCCAGTAATACGAGCAAGATGAGAATCATATTATGTCCAAACTAGCAAGGGCTGTCTTGGACACTATTTTTGCCTTTCCACCCAATCGAGATACGTTGGGAGCAACAGCCTACCTTATTGTAGAAAACCAAACCCACATTTTGGTCGATTGTCCGGCTTGGGATCAAGAAAATCAACAATTTTTGCAGGATCGAGGTGGTGTTTCTTGGTTAATCATCACTCATCGTGGTGGTATTGGCAAGGCGAAGGAGATTCAAGCAGCTTTCGGTTGTCAGATTTTAATTCAGGAACAAGAAGCTTATCTTTTGCCTGATTTAGAGGTAACGACTTTTCAGCAGGAGTTTAATCTTACTCCTCAGACTCAGGTAATTTGGACACCGGGACATTCTCCGGGTTCTTCCTGTGTTTATTCTCAAACTCAAGGAGGTGTATTATTTTCTGGTCGTCATCTTGTCCCTAATCAGCAAGGTTTACCTGTTCCTTTAAGAACTTCTAAGACTTTTCATTGGTGGCGACAACTGCGGAGTGTGGCTTTGTTGCGCGATCGCTTCAACCCAAATACGCTAAACTACCTTTGCCCAGGTGCTAACACAGGCTTTCTGTACGGTAAACGAGTCATTGCACAAGCTTACCAACATCTAGCAGCCCTAGATTTAGAAGCTTTGCGACTGGTAACGGGCGATTGGTGATTGCCCACTAGGGACTAGGGAGGTGGGGACGTAGGGAGATGAGGACAGGAAAATTTATTCTTTTTCCTGCCCCCCTGCCCCTCTGCCCCCCTGCCCCCCTGCCCCTGCTTTACCAGTCCTCTTCTTCTAGTTCTTCGGCTAAATCACCAATACCCAGTTGATTTTTAGAAGTTTGTAGTTGTTTCCAAAGGGAACTAATTTGGTCGTAGGCTTCTTCCGGTGTTAGCTTACCATTGGTTTGCAAAGCACAGATATAAGTGACTCGTTGGGCGAATTCTTGCAAATTCGCGTTAAATGCCAAGTTCTCTGGCTTAAATTCTCCGTGGTAGCGACCTCTAGGATAAAGATAGTCTTGTGAGTCTGTCATTGTTAAATTTTGTTTAGCCGCTGCTTTTAGGCGAGGCTTAATCTATTCTTAATTTAAACTTAATCTTAGACCTCAGCAAATCATGATTACTAGCCAAACAAGGCTAGGTGAAGGATGCAGACCCTCAACTGTTTGCTATTATCAGCATTTGCTATCAAATCAAAAATTTAACATTAGTGGCTAATTAAAAGTAAGTTTAGACGATCGCATTCAGAAAAAAAATCCCGAAAAATTGCGAACGTCTATTGGGAAGCTAATCAGAATTGAGAATTTGTAAAATTGGCTGCGCTATCCAGTTCACACCAACTCGCAATTGATGATCTAAATTGGGCATCCGATACAAATAAATCAGGCGACGCAAAGCGTAAGCTAACTGACCATTTAATTGCACGCCCATACTAGAGATTGTGGCATCTTCTGTTCCCAAAATCAGCATTTCACCTGTATTCTGATAATGGAAAGATAGTAAGGGTCGATCGGTCAAAGCCGCCCAAATATTCCAAGCCACAAAATCAGATTGTTGGAAAGCTACTTGTGCTGAAGCCGGAATTTGTCGATCCTCAGCATCTCGACAATCTGCTAAATCTCCTAACACAAAAATCTCTGGACGATCGACTATTTGCAGTGTCGGGGTGGCGATTAACTGAGTACGTTGGTTTTGTTTAAGCGGCAATATTTTAACTACACTCGATCCCCGCATTCCCACTGTCCAGATTACTAGTTCGGCAGGAATTGTATCAATTTGTCCTTTATAAAGTAAGGAAATACTATCAGGTGTAATTGAGTCAACTGTAGTTTCTAAATCAATCCAAATATCCTTAGATTCTAATACTTTGCGGGCGGTTTCTCGGTTAAATTCTGGTGAGGTTTGCAAAATTCGATCGCCTTGTTCAATAAGTCGAAAACGTCCTCTATCTCCTAAGCGATCGGCTAATTTACAAGCTAATTCCACACCACAATAACCTGCACCAACGATCGCTACCCGAATTTTATCTAAATCTGAAGCTTCTAAAATTCGCAATCTTTCTTCTAAACGATAAACATCTGTCAGGGAACGGAAGGGAAAAGCATAAGCCGAAGCTCCTGGTACTATATCTGTAGGAGATTCCCCACCTAAAGCCAAAACTAGCTTGTTGTAAGGTATTTCTGCGCCATCCTGCAACTGCACTCGCTGTTGTTCTATATCAATTCCTGAAACAACTGCTTGACAAAAACGAATATTTGTGTTTCTAAGGATTTCACTAAAATTCGGTGCTATTTCCCAAGCTTGTAATTCTCCAGTGAGAAGTTCGTAGAGTAGGGGAGTGAAGACGAAGCGATCGCTGCGATCGACCAGAACAATTTCCGGTTTTTCCTCTTTTTCCCAAGGTAACGAATCCAAACGTAGCGCAGTGTAGAGACCACCAAAGCCTCCACCTAATATACAAATACGGGCAGGTTGTTTGCTCATGGTTGAAGTCTTAGCAGAGGGACTCTTTTCAGGATAGCAAGTGGGCAGGGGGGCAGGGGGGCAGGGGGGCAGGGGGGCAGGGGAGCAGGGGAGCAGAGGAGAAAGTTTTGAATTATTAAATTTCCCCCAGTCCCCAGTCCCCAGTCCCCAGTCCCCAGTCCCTAGTTCCTAATCCCCGATTGTAGTTGAGTTTGTAATTGTGGTTCTGGTTGAATTATGATGCCGGGGCGATCGCTTACCGTTAATTTTGGTGTGGTGGCGTTATCGGGCCATAATAACCAGCGGCTAGCAGCGGGTAAAGAATTAAGACTTAAAGAATTGGCAGTTAACCAAACAATTGGTTGATCTGGTGGAGGGGTGTCGCCGGGAGTTTCGCCAAAGTTAACTGATGCTAGGGCTTCTAAAACGACGCGATGACCTTGGAGTAAACCAGCGTTCGCCGTCCAAAGTTTAGCAGTTAGTTGGGTGCGAGTGGCGTAAAAATATAAAGAAGCAGCGGCAATTACTGCTTGTTCAAAGTTTTCGGTATTCCAAAGACTGGCACTATCTAAACAAATAATTACTTCTTGACCGCCTGTAAATACTTCTAATTCGCGGACGCGCAACTCGCCGTAGCGGGCACTAGTGCGCCAGTGAACTAAGCGGAAGGGATCTCCCCAACGGTAGGGGCGAAGCGATCGGGTTAAGTCCTGGTTAGCAAGTTGGGAACGGCGATCGCGACTAAAATATTGGGGACTATCTTCTTGCCCAATTTCATCGATCAAAGGGCAGGTAGTCAAAGGTAACACCGTAGGATAAACTATGGCAGTAGCCGGAAGTTGACGCTCTCGACGACACCAAAATAAACCTAAAGGTGTAGCGGTGCGTAATTGGGTAGTATGCCAGCGGTAAACGCCACGTTGTTTAGTTGGTTGGTAATAAACCCAACGGTGAGTTTGCTGGGGCAAAATTGTTTCAATTACACCAGAGACAGGTCGATCGAGAACGAAAGGAATTAAATCGCGAATTTGCAGTAAAGTTTTTGGTTGAGAACTCTGATTGTGTAATTCTATTTCGATAGTTAGTTCTTCACCTGCACTAATTGGTTGAATGGGGAGACGTTGGAGATGAATGCGATGAAGCGATCGCACAGGCAAAGTCGCTGCCATTGCCAACAAAGCCAAACTAATGCCACTAATCACATATAGCCATCCCGCCATAGTATTAATAGCTGCTGCTAAAAAACAGAGGGAAAAAGCCCCTAAAACCCAACCACTGTAAGCAGGGACAACCCAACGACTTTCCACCCAATCAGCAAGACGATGCGCTATTCTCAATTAGATTACCTTTAATCAAGGAAACTTAAATTCAAAGAATGATTAGTAAACTTGGTAATTACCGCGATCGAAAATCTACAATAGCAAATTGACGATAAATTTTCAATATTTGCTGTACCAGTTAGTACGGGCGGATTTAGCTATTATCTTTGTATCGTAACCAACAAATTATCGAGAAAACCCGCCAACACATTTTTCGATTTCTCTATAGATTTTCGTTAACCTTATTTAGAATCAGGAACATAAAATGAACAGTTCAAACAGATCTGGAATTACTCAGATGGACAATGCCGGAGAATTCATCGCCGAAATAGCAGAAAATCAGATAGCTGGGATTAATTCACCGACTCAGTTACAAGAAGGAACTATTTCCCCAGAACTCCCACTCCATGAACATGAAGCAGAAGGAGAAATAGAAGAAGCAACTAAGCTAAAAACAGGTTTACAAGAAATGCCTGTTCCGCCACGTCGGGGAAAAAAAGGTGCAGAACAAGAGTCACGCCCCCGTCATCCTTCGGTGTTTCCTTCTATTGAACGCATGGTGAAACACGCCCACACTCAACAAGCATCGGATATTCATATCCGGGTGGGAGAAGTGCCCAGATATCGCATTCGGGGACAGATGGTACCTGTAGGAAATCACGATCGCATTACCCCGGAACTATTTCGCCAGTACCTCAATGAAATCCTAGCGCCAGATCAGTTGAAGAGATTCCAAGAGTCTAAGGAATTAGATACGGCGATTTATTATCCTGGTTTTGTCCGCTGTCGGGTGAATTGCTTTGAGTCACTATTAGGTGGCGCAATGGTGTTGCGGTTAATTCCGCTGGAAGTGCCTTCTATTGATAGTTTGGGATTACCGCCTGTACTGAAAACTTTGGTGAAACGTCCCCAAGGTTTAATTCTAGTGACTGGGCCCACAGGTTCCGGGAAATCAACGACTTTGGCGGCGATGATTCGCTACATGAACGAGACGCAACAAAAGCATATTATCACGATCGAAGATCCGATCGAATTCGTTCACACTTCCAATAAGTGCCTAGTCAGTCAAAGGGAAGTTGGGTTACATACTTATGAGTTCCACCACGCTTTACGGGCGGCTTTACGGGAAGACCCAGATGCGATATTAATTGGGGAAATGCGCGATCGTTTAACCGTAGATACCGCAATCAAAGCAGCCCAAACAGGTCACTTAGTCTTCGGAACTCTCCATACCCGTAGCGCCTTAAATACCATTAACCGTTTGTTGGGTATCTATAACCCAGATGAACAAGGCCCTGTAAGAATTCAATTGGTAGATTCATTAGTAGCTGTAATTGCCCAAGCTTTACTACAAACTACAGATGGTAGACGCACCGCAGCACACGAAATTTTAATTAACACCCCCGCAATGCAAGATTACTTAGCTAAGGGCAACGAGGAAGAAGCTTACCAATTGATCGAAAATGGTATAGACGAAGGTATGCAAGTACTCAACCAAGCTTTGTGTGACTTGCTGCTAATGGGCAAAATTAGTGGTGATGAAGCTTTGAAAATTTCTCCTGATGTGGGCGACTTGCGCCGTCGGGTACGTAATGAAGGTGTCGATCCTGCACGCGCTTCCCGTGAGTTCCAAGACCAAAATAGTGGTTATAGCCCTATTTAAGGGACTGGGGACTGGGGACTGGGGACTGGGAGGAGGTGGGGAAAGTTTTGAGTTTTGAGTTTTGAGTTAAACTTTCCCATCCCCCCATCTCCCCATCTCCGAGAGTCCCCCTACCCGTAACTTTATTGAGATAAAATTTGCTGATTCCACCATTCCAAAAGTACGACACGACACTGTAAACAAATTAGTTCTTCTAGTAAATCTTGAACTCCCTCAGAAGTTGTCGGATAAGTGTTAGTAACAAATTCTGGTAGTAATTTTAGATCGTCGCGCAGATTAGCTATAAAACCGTAAAGTTTTTGATTAGAAAAAGAACTATTTACTGCCCATCCTTGAGAGTTTAATGGCGTTAATTGAGCAATATCTGTTACTTCAATACCTAATTCTCGTTGCAATATTTTGGGTATTGCTTCTTGGGGAGTTTGTCCTTCTGGTACTCTCCCACCAGGAAAATCTAAAGTTATTTGATTTACTCCAGGGCGATAACTTGGAGGTGGGAGGATAATTTGATGATTGTGAATGGGGAGAATAATTACTGAGTCGGCTTTTTCAATGCGCCAATATTCTAATTGTTGCCCTTGAGAATCTTCTAGGTGTTCCCCAAATAATGTAAACCAGCGGGAACGGATCTCTAAAAAGCGATCGCACAACTTCCATTCCTGTTCTGATGAAGATAGCATTGTGATAGACTTAGACTCCAAAAATTAGAAATTTATTGTTTAAATTGATTCTTGATGGGCGATCGTATCTCCACAAGAACCAATGTCTATTAAACAATTGACTTTGTAGGGGCGGGTTTAGCAAATAAATGTGTGTTCACAACAGAAGAATTAACAACAAAACCCGCCCTTGTACAGAGTTGTCAGGGCGGGTTTTGTTCTCAGATTGTCTATAGGTAACAAAGGTTATCTGCTAAACCCGCCCCTACATCAATTTTCTGCTTTCCTACTTTTCTTAGCGTTTCACCAATTTCTTGCTCAACTTCCGCAAGCGAATTGATTGTGGTGTTACTTCTACTAATTCATCGGGGCCGATGTATTCTAAAGCACGTTCCAAACTCATTTCTACTGGTGCTTGCAATTGTACCAATTCATCACCACTAGCGGCGCGGTGGTTGGTTAATTGCTTGGTTTTGCAGATGTTGAGGTCTAAGTCTTGCGAGCGGTTGTGTTCGCCAACAATCATGCCTTTGTAAACTTTAACACCGGGAGTAATGAAGAAAACTCCGCGATCTTCGGCGTTTTTCATCGCGTAGAATGTGGCGGTACCTTCTTCAAAGGCAATTAACACACCGTTGCGACGCAGTTCTACATCTCCGCTGAGGTGACGGTATTCCAAGAAACTGTGGTTCATGATGCCTTCACCGCGAGTTAGGCGCATGAATTCACCTCGGAAACCAATTAAACCACGAGCAGGAATCACAAAGTCAAGTTGAGTGCGTCCATTTCCGCCAACTTGCATATCTTGCATTTCGCCTTTGCGTTGTCCTAAGCGTTCGATGCAACCACCGACGCTTTCTTCGGGAACGTCTAATACTAAATACTCGAAAGGTTCGCAGGGTTGTCCGTTGACTTCGCGGTAAATAACTTGGGGTTGGGAAACTTGGAATTCGTAACCTTCACGACGCATGGTTTCGATTAAGATACCCAAGTGTAATTCACCCCGTCCCGAAACTAGGAATTTGTCTGGGGAGTCGGTTTCTTCGACGCGCAAGGCGACGTTTGTTTCTAATTCTCGCATTAAGCGATCGCGCAATTGCCGAGAAGTTACAAATTGTCCTTCTTGTCCTGCAAAAGGCGAATCATTAACCGAGAATGTCATCTGTAAAGTAGGTTCGTCTACTTTAATTAATGGTAATGCTTGTGGATCGTCGGGAGTTGTAATTGTTTCCCCAATATTGGCATCACCAAAACCAGCAACAGCAACAATATTTCCCGCAGAAGCTTCTTCTAATTCGATGCGTTTTAAACCTTCAAAACCCATCAATTTAGTAATTTTAGCTTTGACAATTTCGTTGTTTTCTTTGACCAAAGCTGCTTGTTGACCTGCTTTAATTACGCCGTTGTGAATCCGACCGATGACAATTCGACCTAAATATTCGGAATAATCTAAAGTGGTAACTTGTAGTTGTAATGGTTTGTTGATGTCGCCGACTGGTGGTGGTACGTGGCGCAAAATTGCTTCAAATAAAGGCTGCATATCTACGCCTTCGTCTTCCAGTTGTTCTTTAGCGTAACCGGATAAACCGGAGGCAAATAGATAGGGAAAATCACATTGATCGTCGTCTGCACCTAATTCTAAGAATAGGTCTAATACTTTATCAATTGCACCGTGAGGATCGGCTTGGGGGCGATCGATCTTGTTTACAATTACGATCGGACGCAATCCCTTTTCTAAAGCTTTTTTTAACACAAATCTGGTCTGAGGCATTGGCCCTTCGTTGGCATCAACAATCAAAAGGCAACCATCAACCATCCCAAGTACCCGTTCGACTTCGCCACCAAAGTCAGCGTGTCCGGGTGTGTCAACAATGTTAACTAAAGTGTCTTTATAATGAACGGCGGTATTTTTCGACAAAATGGTGATTCCGCGTTCCCGTTCAATGGCGTTAGAGTCCATCACGCAGTCAGGTACGTCTTCCCCTTCGCGGAAAATGCCTGATTGTCGGAGTAAAGCATCTACTAGGGTAGTTTTGCCGTGATCTACGTGGGCAATAATAGCTACGTTGCGAATGGGAAGAGTCATATTGATGAGCGTACAGGACTTTTTAAGGTTTAATTAGTGGTTTTTCTGGTTCTTTAACAGGTTTGTTTGCTAAAGCACATTTCTGTAAAGAATCCTTAATAATTTTAGCTTACAGAGCAGCCTTTTGTGTAGGAGTTTTGGTTCTGATTTGGCGTTGGTGTAGCCTGCTGTAGCCAACACTGAGTAAAATATCAGGCACAGAGTAAATCTACTAACTCTCAAAGCTATGGAAATCAAACCAGAAACAGATAGTATTATTTTGACATTTAAAGCTTATGTAGATTATCAAAGCTCAAAAGCTGGAAGATTAATTCACAACTGGGATGGTGTATGGCACTATTACATTACTATCTCTGATACCCATGTTTTTAACTTTGGTGGCAATGGATTTGCTGTATTTCCAATTCCATTAAACAGTCAGGAAGTAACACAAATAAAGTTATTAAATAAAAAGGAAGTGCTTGATAGGTGTTTAATTGCTTATCAACTCTTCAAAGATTGGCATTATGGATTACTAGGATGGAATTGTGAACATTTCGCTAGGCTGGTAACAACTGGTGAAGCTGTTAGTTATCAGGTAAAAGAGTCTGCTTTAGCTTGTCTAAATCACAATGGTTATCATCCCCTAGCAATGAAAATGATGAATGAAGCTTGTCTAAGTTACAGTTAAATTGAATTTACAGCATTGCAGAACATCAAAGCTGGATTGAAAACCCTAAATTACATATTCCTAACTTTAGCAGTCTTGACCCTAGACAACAACGCGCACTTATCGAAAATAAATGGTTAAGTGATATTGCGCGTCAGCAAGAACAAAAATTTATTCTCGAAGGTATTCTTCAGGAGAGAAGATAATGACTCAAGAACTGTAAAACTTTATCCAAGACTACGTTACATTATTGCAAGAAAAATACAACCAATCTTTAACTAAGGTTGAAAAATCTGAAACGGAGGCTGATGCAGCTTTTTACCAAGGAGCAAGTTTTACCTATTATGATGCCCTGGATTTGTTAAAATCACAATTAGAGGCTTTCGGATATGAAATAGAAAAATTTGAAACAATTGTACCTGAATTAGGCAAACCAAAGAAGTGACAATCAAACCTTAAATCCAATGAATGAACCACAAATTACTCAAGACGAATCTTTCGGAATTATTCCGGTTTTGCGCCAGGGAAATAGCTATTCATTTTTGCTAATTCAACATCAAGCAGGACATTGGGGATTTCCTAAAGGTCATGCTAATGCTAGAGAGTCACCTGTGCAAACTGCTTGTCGGGAATTGCAGGAAGAAACGGGAATTTCTGAATACACTTTGCTTGAGGAAGTTTCTTTTTCGGAAAGTTACACTTTTACTCGGAAAGGGGAAAGTTTTGCGAAAACAGTTACTTACTTTTTGGCATTGGTGAAGTCAGCAACAGTTGTGCGTCAAGTGGAAGAAATTAAAAATTATATTTGGGCTAATTACGAAACGGCGATTAATCTGATAACTTATGCACCGAGTCGGCAAATTCTGCAAGATGTGAATCAATATTTAAATAGTTAAATTTGTTTGCGATCGCACTTTGAACAATGCTGAATAACATTACTATACTATAAATGACGAGACTGATTTACGATCGCTTTGCCAAAGATTATCTCAAAGAATTATTAACCCCTCTTGGCGAAGTAGAAACTAGCCGAGACGTTCCTGGGGAAGTACGAGAAATCGATGTGTGGTTTACCCCTTACCCATCCGAACAAAGAGGCGATGCCACAGTGTTAGGATTGTTAGGAAAACTTGCCACTACCCCATCCATTTTTGAACCTTTCCGCAACGCCGTTAGCCCCAACCAAATTCGCGGATGTATGGGTAAACTATATGATATCCACGCCAATTTGCTGCGACAGCGACAGCGGGAAAACAGCCGCCTTGAAGAAGCTGATTTACCTTGGTTGTGGATTCTTTCTCCAACTGTTTCAGCAAACATTTTAAATGGGTGTAATGCCAAACAAGATGAAAATAACTGGCCCCAAGGCGTGTATTTTCTCGGAGAAATTCTCAAAACAGCAATTGTGGTAATTCACCAGTTACCGCGCACCCCGGAAACTCTATGGTTGAGAATGTTGGGAAAAGGAAATGTACAAAAACAAGCTATTAATGAAATAGGGAAACTTCCCCCCAATCATCCATTACGTTCAAATGCTCTTTTGTTATTGTCTAATTTGCAGGCAACTATCCAAGCAAGTCAAAATATAGATCGAGAAGATCGGGAGTTAGTTATGGAATTATCACCATTACTTTTGCAATGGCGAGATGAGGCTTTACAGGAAGGTGAAGAACGAGGAGTAAAGATGGGAAAGCGCACCATGATAGAAAATGCGTTGCGCGTGCGATTTGGTAATTTGGATGAGGAATTATCGAGAATTATTGAGCCTTTGTTGGAATTACCGCCAGAGGAAATTATGGTATTGGCGCTGCAATTATCTCGTGAGGAATTGTTAGCTAGGTTTGGTAGTTAATCGGTACGTTGTTGCGCTTTAGCGCCCAAGCGCAACAACATACATAAATTATGCTGTGCGCCTACAACGGTGGGAAAATGATAAAATCCTGTTGAGTAAGGTTAGCTTATTTTTGGATATATTCATCAATCAATAGTCGCAAATTTACCCCAAAGTGTAAATTGTGACTAATAAGTAAAGTATGGCTTTTAAAAGGAATTGCGAGCTTAATTTTGATTTCCTTCCTACGGGAGATTACGCTGCACCCAGAAGCAAGGAATATAAATTGTATAGAGTGAACGTAACAAAAGTTAATTCAGGAGTTTTGCATGAGCAATTTAATTGCTAACACCGCTACTTATGTCAGTTCTTTGCTGAAAAAACTTCAAGTTAAGCAGTTTTTAGCTGTTGTCTTAGTAGGTTTTTTACTTCTCACAACCAACATTGATTCTGGGAGTAATAACAAAGCTTTAGGTAAGCAGATTAATGAAATAGCACATGATACTGATTCTGTCAGACCAAAGACTACAAGAGAATGGTATCAAGAAAAACGGGAAACTGAAAACTCTCCAGGGGAAAGACTGGAAAGAATTGGTAAAGAATCAGCAAAAGCTTTTGAAGAATTTGGTTCAGGTTACATAGAAGGTGCTAAACAAACCGCGAATCAAGCTAAAGAAGCAGCTAAAGAAATTACTCCATAATTCAAACCTAGCAAGTTGTTATGCTTCAACGCTCTTATGCCATTGGTAATAAGAGCGTTGAAGCGCAACAAGGTATTTAAGTCAATTTTTGACTCCGGCAATGATAAAATTTATCGCCTCTTGAGTATACTTTTCTATCATTTCATCACTCAATAGTTGCAAGTCCGGCGCTAAATGTTGCAGATTTTTGTGGGCGTTAAAATATAAGGTACACACAGAGGCAATTTGAATACTTGTAAGCAAAGGATCGAGCTTACGAAAACAACCTTCGGTTATTCCCTTTTCTAATACCTTAATAATATAAGCAAAGTTTTCTTGCCAATTTCCTTGTTTAAAGTACTTTCCTTCATTTTGATTTGCTTCTTGAAACCACAGCATTCCCCTTTGGGGATGGTTAGCTTCGTAAGCAATAGCCGCACTAATTAAACTTTTTAAAGCTTCCTCTGCTGATAATTCATCTAAGTTTAATTCGCCGAACATTTGGTGCATTTCTATTGCTGGGCGTTGCAAAACTTCTCGGTATAAACCTTCTTTACTCTCAAAATAATAGTAAATCATTGCTTTGGTTACACCACTGCGGGTGGCGATCGCTTCGGTTCGCGCCCCATTTAAACCATGTCTGGCGAACTCTTCTTCCGCTGCATCGAGAATTTGTGCTTTGGTTGCTTCTGCGTCTCGCACTTGGCGGGGTTTGCTAGTTTTGCGTTTTGCTGGAATTGGACGACTCACGATTCTCTTTTATACTGACGAACTTTATCTTAACTAAAAATTTGGTCAGTTGTTGACAAATCAGTTTTGACAAGTCATACTAACTAAAAAGTTAGTTAATTAATTCAGAGGGCTGAGAGAAATCAAAACACCTCTGAAAAAGCTTTGTGTATAGGAGGAAAAAATGACTGCAATTTTACCTGGTGCGCCTTGGTTAATTGCCCATAAATCTATGTTGGGAATTAATCAACCAAAAAAGATTACTTTAAACGGGCAAGATTATGTAATTTGGCAAAATCAAAAGGGCGAAGTTTTTGCCATTGATAATATTTGCCCACATTTACAAGCACCTTTATCAGATGGTTGGATATGTGAAGAGAGAAATACTATTGTTTGTCCGTTTCATGCGATCGAATTTGATGGCAAAGGTAGACTCTATAAAGAAGGGAAACAAAATACTCAACCCTTGACGAAAAGTTTAGACTTAATTGTGCAAGGTGATTACATCTGGACTTATGGTGGTTTTGAGCCAAAATTACCAATTCCCGATTTAATTCCCAAAATTGAGCAAGAATATGAGTTAATTGGGGTTTGTGGAGAAAAAAGTATTAAAGCCGATTTTTTGAGTACCCTAATGGTAAATTATGACTACAACCACCAAAATGGTACTCATAAAGAGATGTTTCAAATTACATCTTGTGATGTGAAAGGTTACGAAACAAATGGGTATTATGCCAAAGTGGAACAAGAAATAAAAAGAGCAGATAATAGTTGGCGAGAAATTCTCCAAAATCCAGCTTTGTTAATTATTCCCAAACTTCTCAATAATACACTGGAATACAGTTTTCCTTCAACAACTGCGCTGTTTGCAACTGCACCTGTTGGCAATATTGTCCAAACTCACATTCTTTATCCTGAAACTACAAATCGAACTAAAACTTTTGTGTTGTTTTATGGCAAGTTGAAAAATCCTTTAGTGAGATTTCTGTTTAGAAAATCTTTGCTAGAAACTGGGGCAAAAATTGTCGAACAGGATAGCAAAGCAGTAGAAAATTTGTATCCCAGAGAAAAGTCAAAAATTCGACTTCCTAACGAAGAAATTATGTTTGATGCAGAGAAACTTTATCGCAATTGGTGAAGGTGAAAATGGTGCGTTATGGTAAACTAAACGCACCGCACTAAATTTTTGTAGTAAACTAGTATGAATTAAAATGTAGTTGAAAATTATCAATGGTTCTTTCAGAACGTTTCGCGGAAGCACTGGTTTTTGCCACTCAATTACACGCTACCCAAGTCAGAAAGGGAAGTGGTGTTCCCTATGTTACACATTTACTTGGTGTTACTAGTATTGCTTTGGATTATGGCGCTAATGAAGATGAGGCTATTGCGGCGCTTTTGCATGATGCGATCGAAGATCAAGGAGGTGCTAAAACTAGAGAGGAAATTCGGCGACGTTTTGGCGATAATGTAACAGCTATTGTTGATGGTTGTACGGATTCAGAAATTATTCCTAAACCGCCTTGGAGGGAACGAAAAGAGATTTTTATTGCTAGTCTTGCTACTGCTTCGTCATCGGTTTTGTTAGTTTCAGCGGCGGATAAGTTGCATAATTCGCGATCGATCTTAAAAGATTACCGAGAATTAGGCGAACCTGTTTGGGAACGCTTTAAAGGAGGCAAGGAAGGCAGTATTTGGTATTATAAAAGTTTAGTCAAAGCTTATCGCCAAGTTTATTTTTCGCCATTGATTGACGAATTGGAACGAGTTGTTACAGAATTAGATTATTTGGTTAATGGTTAATAGTCATTGGTGAAAAATTATTGCAAATGGCAAACGTAAAATTAACAGAAGTTACCCGCAAATTTAATAATGTTACCGCTATTGAGGATATTACTTTTGAAGTTCCTGATGGGGAATTTTGGGTATTAGTTGGGCCTTCGGGTTGCGGTAAGTCTACTATATTAAGGACGATCGCAGGTTTAGAATCTATTACTAGTGGTGGTGTTTATATTGGCGATGATTTAGTAAATCATGTGCCAGCACGTCAACGAGATGTGGCGATGGTATTTCAAAATTATGCTTTATATCCTCATAAGACGGTAGCAGAAAATTTGGCTTTTGGCTTACAAATGCGGAAAGTTGAGCCAAGAATAATTAAGGAACGGGTGGAAAAGGTGGCGCGATCGCTCGATATTTCCCATCTGTTAGATCGCAAACCTAAACAATTGTCGGGAGGTCAACAACAAAGGGTGGCTTTGGGAAGGGCGATCGCACGAGAACCAAAAGTATTTTTGTTAGATGAACCTTTGTCGAATTTAGATGCTCAATTGCGCGATGATACTAGGGCAGAATTAAAACAATTGCATCAAAGGGTGGGAGTTACTACTATTTATGTGACTCACGATCAAGTTGAGGCAATGACTTTGGCTGATAAAATTATAGTTTTAAATCGAGGCAAAGTTCAACAAATTGGCGAGCCTCAACAAATTTATGCTTATCCTGCTAATCGCATGGTGGCGACTTTTTTGGGTAATCCTAAGATGAATATTTTACCTGCAATTTATGCGGGTGAGGTGTTTAAAATCGGAGAACAAGTGTTAATTTGTCCGGGGTTTGTGCGGGACAAATTGCAGTTAAGGGAAGGACAAGGTTTAGATTTGGGTATTCGTCCTGAACATATAAATGTAATTGAACCGCAGAGGCGCAGAGAACGCAGAGAGGAAGAAGAAGGAGAGTTGTTTGTTGAGGTGAAAGTTATTGAGCCTTTGGGAAGAGAGACTTTAGTTCGTGTTAGTTTGTCTGGGTTAGATTTGTCAATGGAGGTGTTGGCTTCTGGTGGTTGGCGAGGGAGAGTTGGCGATCGCATTTCTGTACAATTTGATTTAAATCATCTGTTTATTTTTGATCCTGCTAGTGGTGATACTCTTTATCCTTTAAAATGAGTTGAGAATATTTCCGCTTGCTGATTTCAAGTTATGCGGAGGAATTTTGCGAGTTTGCTATAGATGTTTGGAATGGGCGGGTTTTGATTTCTATATTATTTAGAGGGGATGCAAATATTTTGGCTAAACCCGCCCCTACTCATTTATGCAAACGATATTATTTTTCTGAGCAAAAGAATCAGTTTTTGCGGCGAATGCTGTAAAATGTAGGAATGAGAATCATTATCATTGGGAGGTATTTACTACTTGAAAAGACATCAGTGGTTTCGCTTGGGTATGATGGCAACTTTAAGTTGTTATTTAGTAATTGGTTCCCCTAATGCTGCATCTGCAATGCACATTATGGAAGGATTTTTACCAGTACAGTGGGCAATATTTTGGTGGGTGGTGTTTATTCCGTTTTTTATTTGGGGTTTGCGATCGATCGCCCAAATTACCCGCCTACATCCCGAAACTAAACTACTTTTAGCACTCGCAGGAGCATTTACTTTCGTTTTGTCTGCATTGAAAATTCCCTCTGTCACCGGGAGTTGTTCTCACCCTACGGGAACTGGCTTAGGTGCAGTATTATTTGGCCCTTCAGTGATGTCTGTATTGGGCGCTTTGGTATTATTATTTCAGGCGTTACTTTTGGCTCATGGTGGCTTAACAACTTTGGGCGCAAATGCAGTTTCAATGGCAGTAGTTGGCCCATTTGTTGCTTTTGGAATCTATCAATTGGTGATGAAAACTAGCGGTAGACAAACTCTAGCAATTTTTCTGGCAGCTTCTTTAGCAAACCTTTTCACTTATATAATTACATCAGTTCAATTGGCGTTAGCATTTCCGGCAGAAGTTGGCGGAGTGTTAGCAGCTTTTGCTAAATTCGCGGGAATTTTTGCCATAACTCAAATTCCTTTAGCTATTAGTGAAGGTTTGCTTACAGTGCTAGTTTGGAACTGGCTTGTTACTTATAATCGTCAGGAGTTACAAGCACTAAATTTGATTAAACAAGGAGCATGAGGAATGCAAACTTCTCGAAAAAGTTGGAATAATTGGTTTTTAGTATTGGGTGTATTGGTGTTAGCGATCGCACCATTAATTCTAATTCGTGGAGCCGAATTTGGCGGAGCCGATGGGGAAGCAGAATCAGCCATTCAAGAAGTTAACCCCAATTATAAACCTTGGGCAACTCCAATTTTTGAACCTGCTAGTGGAGAAATTGAATCGCTATTGTTTGCAGTACAAGCGGGATTAGGTGCTGGGGTGATTGGTTATGTAATTGGGTTATATCGTGGTAGACAAGAACAGCGAGAACGACAGGAAATTAGAGAAGAAAATCACAGTTGATTGTTTTTTAGATCTGACAAAATGCACCATCATCTTGATGTTTATAGCCATACTAATTCTCTGAAAAAATTACCACCGCTGCAAAAGTTGATGTTTGCCCTAACTGTTTTAGCGATCGCTTTAGTAGCTCATCCTCTCACCCAAGGGGCAATTTTTCTTTGGTTAAATCTGTGGACGATTGGCTATGCTCGAATTCCATTAAAGGTGTATGGGCGTGTTTTGGGAGTTGTCAGCTTGTTTTTAATCACCAGTTTTCCCGCTTTGTTATTAAATGTGGTGGCGATCGATCAAATTGATACTATCAAAGCAAGTTCTTTAGGTGGATTAACGATTGGTAATTGGTATTTCTTTATCAGTCATTCTGGATTAATTCAAGCTGGGGAAATTGGGATGCGATCGCTTGCTTGTGTTTCTTGCTTATTATTTATTTTATTCACTATTCCTTTTTCTGAGTTACTATTAATTCTGCGCCGATTTCGTTGTCCTCCCCTATTGCTGGATTTATTGCTTTTAATGTATCGATTTGTATTTTTATTTCTGGATGTCGCCACTCAACTGCAACTAGCACAACAAGCACGAGGCGGTTATCGGACTCGCCAACGTTGGATGAAAAGTGTAGCATTGTTGGCAGGACAGTTGGTAGTGCGATCGCTACAACGTTATCAACAATTTTCCCTTGGATTAGCAGCAAGAGGCTTTAATGGAGAGTTTCAAGTTTACTCAATTCAATCTTATAAATACTCTAAACGTTATGCTTTAGAATCTTTGTGCGGTTGTATTGGGTTAGTTATTTTTGAGCTAACATTTTGGTAATTTTCTTAACCATGAACCCATCCATCCTGCAATTTGAAAATGTATCTTACACCTATCCAGGTGTTCATAAACCTGCAATTGTAGATTTAACTTTGGCAATTCCGGCGAGAACAAAAACAGCAATTTTGGGACATAATGGTTGTGGAAAATCAACATTATTATTATTAGCTGACGGGTTATATCGTTGTGATACTGGGTTGATTTATTGGCAAGGTGAGCCTTTGCAATATCAAGCGCGATCGCTCAATCAATGGCGACAAAGAATCGGATTAGCTTTTCAAGATCCAGAACAACAATTAGTAGCCGCAACTGTAGCAGAAGATATTTCTTATGGACTTTGTAATTTACAATTATCTCAGGCAGAAATTGCCCAAAGATTGCAGCAAACTTTGCTTGATTTTAATTTGCAAGAATTGGCTAATCAGCCGTTACATTATCTCAGTTTAGGACAAAAAAGAAGGGTTGCTTTAGCAGGAGTAATGGCATTAAAGCCAGAATTATTATTACTTGATGAACCAACAGCTTATTTAGATCGGTTACAAACTCGCCATTTAATGCAGGAATTAGACCGCATTTATCATCATGGTACAACAATTGTGATGGCAACTCACGATCTTGATTTAGCATATACTTGGGCAGATTGGGTAATTGTATTGCATGAAGGGCGATCGCTCATGTCAGCTTCAGCAGATCGAGTATTTAATAATGTTGCTTTGCTGGAACAATTAGAACTAGGAATGCCTACATTATTAGAAATTTGGAATGCCCTACCGATGGCTTTACGCGATCGGCAAAATCCCCCGAAAACTGTTGCTCAATTGCGCTCTTTGTGGTGTAATATTTCCCAGGTTTAATATTAATTGCCAGTTGTTCCAAGTAAATAAACATGAATAAGCACGTTTTATTTGTTTGTAAATCCTGCGCCTTTTCGTCTAGTCAGCGCGAATATTTAGGGGAATCAGGCGGTTATCATTTACTGCAAAACTTGTTAGATTTACAAGCAGAATGGAATTTGCGATCGCAGTATAGAATTGAAGCAGTCAGCTGTTTAAGTGGCTGTAGCCGACCTTGTGCGATCGCCTTTTCTGCTGCTAACAAAACTACCCTAATGTTTGGCGACTTACCACCATTAGAAAGTGCTCCAGCGATTCTACAATTAGCAGAACAATACTATGCCAGTCCTGATGGAATAGTACCTTACCAAGAACGTCCCGAAGTTTTGAAAAAGGGAATTTTAGCAAAAATTCCACCGCTGCCAAATTCGGATTAGTTTTAAGCTGGCAAACTGAGCGAAACACTAGCTTTTGTTAAAGCGGGAACAATTCGATCGCACGCCATTCTCGCACCGGAAAGGTTACGCGCCGTTGGCCCAACTTGCAAGGCTGCGAGCCCAGTTTTATTAAAATAAGACTCATTCTTATGTTAAAGGAAAAGTGGTGGATTGGCGATCGATCTTGATAAAAACCCCAGAAAGGTTGCAGATAATCAAGCTCTTAGTATTGACATTAATTATTAATTAAGAAGCTGGGACAATCTGCGATCGTCCCTTTGCCAAGTACTTTTAACTCAGATATAAATACCCCCGTTATTCTTTAGTCCGCGTAGGTGGACTTTGTTTGTGTAGCAGCGATTTCAATCGCCCAATCATAAAGGGGGTAGCTTTGCTTAACAAAACTTAACCTCTTTTTATTGAGAAAGATTCTAAACTAAGTTTCAAAGATTGTTGAGAAAGATATTCAACAAGCTGAATGTTTATCAATTCCTGAACACTATGCAGACTTACGAAAATCCAACTGTGAAATATGACTGGTGGGCGGGTAATGCCCGATTCGCCAACCTCAGCGGCTTATTTATTGCGGCCCACGTTGCCCAAGCTGCTTTGATTACCTTCTGGGCGGGAGCATTTACACTGTTTGAAATTTCTTGGTTTGACCCAACTCGTGCGATGGGCGAACAAGGGCTGATTCTCTTACCTCACTTAGCTACTCTTGGCTTAGGTGTTGGTGATGGAGGAAAAGTTGTTGACACTTACCCCTTCTTTGTCGTCGGTGCAGTTCACCTGATTTCTTCAGCGGTGCTAGGCGCAGGGGCATTGTTCCACACCCTTAGAGCACCAGAGGACTTAAAAACAGCCTCCGGTCAAGCCCAAAAATTCGATTTTGATTGGAACGACCCGAAAAAATTAGGCATAATTTTGGGGCATCATCTCTTATTTTTGGGAGTAGGAGCCTTATTGCTAGTTGCTAAAGCAATGTACTGGGGCGGACTTTATGATGCGGCGAGTCAAACTGTTCGCATCGTGACCCAACCAACACTCGATCCATTTGTAATCTACGGTTATCAAACTCACTTTGCTAATGTTGATAACTTAGAAGATTTAGTTGGGGGTCACATTTATGTCGGTGTAATGTTGATTGCTGGAGGGATTTGGCATATCTTAGTTCCGCCGTTGAAATGGGCAAAGAAAGTGTTAATCTTTTCCGGTGAAGCGATTCTTTCTTACTCGTTAGGTGGGATTGCTTTGGCTGGTTTTGTAGCGGCTTATTTCTGTGCTGTAAATACCCTAGCTTATCCAGTGGAATTTTACGGCCCAACCTTGACAATCAAAATGGGAATTACGCCATACTTTGCCGATACAGTGAACTTACCATTGGGCGATCATACCTCGCGTGCATGGTTAGCAAATACTCACTTTTTCCTGGCTTTCTTCTTCTTACAGGGGCATTTGTGGCACGCACTTAGAGCAATGGGATTTGATTTCAAGCGAGTTGAAAAAGCTTTGAATTCTGTAGAAGTTTAGCTTCTTTTGGAAATCAATAGATGAGTTATTTGTTGACTCATCTACTTCTTAGCCGATCCTCCTCACACTTTTTTAATTATGAACTGTCCTTGCTGTTCTGGAAAACTATTGCGCCATATCGATCGAAAAGGTTTGTACTGGTATTGCCCTTATTGTCGTCAAACAATGCCAGCTTCAGAAGATGTCAATCAGCTATTGTTGCAACAAGAGCATTCTGCAAAACCAAATCCTCAAAGTTGGTTATACATTCATCAGCAGCCAATGAAAAATGCTGCATAGTTTCTAGCCCTGCGGAAATGACAGAAACATTGAATTAAACTAGGAAAGAAAATGGCAAAAGTTGGTTTATTTTACGGAACTCAAACCGGAAATACAGAAACGATCGCTGAATTAATTCAAAAAGAATTAGGTGGCGATGGCGTAGTTGATTTACATGATATTTCTAGTAGTGAAACTGGTGATTTTGATGATTACGAGTGCATCATCATCGGTTGTCCCACCTGGAATGTGGGCGAACTTCAAGCTGATTGGGAAGGCTTCTATGATGAGTTAGAAAACATAGATTTTAATGGGAAGAAAGTTGCCTATTTTGGTGTTGGCGATCAAATTGGTTATGCCGATAACTTTCAAGATGCGATCGGGATTTTAGAGGAAAAAATTGCCTCCCTTGGTGGTAAAACGGTTGGCTATTGGTCTACAGATGGATATGATTTTAACGAGTCGAAAGCAGTCAAAAATGGTAAGTTTGTGGGATTAGCGATCGACGAAGATAATCAATCAGATTTGACAGATAGCCGAGTTAAAACTTGGGTATCTCAACTAAAGCGGGAGTTTGGCCTATAGATTAATAACCGGGTTTTTTGCCAAAAATCTGCTAAGAAACCCGGTTTCCTTGCCTGGTAAATTCAGAAAAATTGTCAACAAAAAGGAAATTTCTTATGTCTTCATTACCGAATGCTTTATGGTTAAATGTTAGTCCAGCATTACAACAATTCGATCGCCCTTTGTTAATTCATTTATCTCACCATGTTGCGATCGCTCAATGGGAATATTGCCAAACTCCCGACGAACCAATGTCTTTAGAAGTAGCAATAGATTTGCTAGATGATTATTTGAAGAATCAAAATAGACCAGTAGATTTAATTGGACATAGTACTAGCGGTTTATTAGGATTACTTTATGCGCGTCAACATCCAGAAAAAGTGCGATCGCTCACACTTCTTTCCGTCGGTCCCTATCCTGCTGTTGATTGGCAAGCTCATTATTATGCACAATTGCAAAAGCTTCCTTGTTCCCGTGAAGTCCTGTTAAATCAAATGGTAAATAACTTATTTGGACATCAATCTCCGGGAATTATTAGAGAAATTTTGCAAATATTAGAACAGGATCTCATGACTTCTTTATCTCCTCATACTTTGTTTAGAAGAGTTAGTTTTTCACCTAGCAAAGTATCAGTTCCGATGTTAGTTTGCGGCAGTGCAGATGATATTATTGTTGACCCTTATACATTGGAGGGATGGCAATCTTGGTTAAAGTCAGGCGATCGAATTTGGCAATGTCCCAAAGGGCGTTATTTCTTCCACTATTTCCATCCGCAAAAAGTCTGCGAACAAATAGTTGATTTTTGGGATTTACCACCTTTATCTCAGGATAGAACTGCTAGTTTGGCAAATTTCAAAGTTAGTTTGTAAACCTAGAATTGAGGTAGTGATGATTGATTCAGCTTCTACAACAGTTTGTTTTCCCGTAATTCCCTTTTGTCCGATTTTGATTTGGCTGGTATTAGTGGGCTTTTTCCTAGCAATTAGTTTAGCGGTACATGATGGAATTACCAGATTAAAACGGTTGCATGAAATTCCCTGTACTCGCTGTGCTTTTTTTACTGGAGACTATCGCTTGAAATGTACAGTACATCCCTGCAAAGCTTTATCTGAAGAGGCAATTAATTGTTTAGATTATGAACCCGCAGTGCCAAAAACTATTTGTTTGCTTCAGAAAAATTCGGGCAAAAAATGTATGTCTCCATTAAGTAACTTTTAATTTTTGTATTAAGGTTTGGCTGATGAGAAAAACCTCCCCGGTATTCCAATCCTACCGGGGATTTACTTTGGAGGAATTCGCCAATAGACATCTCCAAAAAACCTTGTAGAGACGTTATATATAACGTCTCTACAAGGTTTTCAGAATGCACCTTTAATTTCTAGAGATGTCTAATAAACTGTTTTAGATGGAGGTGAAAATACAAGCTCCTAAGATGGAAGCAGCGACAACTGCGATCGCTACATTAGTGAAAAACTTTCCTGCTTCTGGATTATCTCCTAATGCTGCATCGTCTTGACCATTGGTAAAGAATAGCGACCAAGCTTGATTGCCAGTGATACTTGCAAAGTTGTTGAAGTCAGCGTTGAAAATAGCGGAAGCATAAGAATAGTTAGCTTTCATGTTCAATCTCCTAAGTTTCTGATTTTTTCTTCGTTTCTTATCTCTGTAAATAAATGTAACAAATTGTAAATAAATGTAAAGAGATCGAGATCGTATAGTTTTGTGATCTCGATCGCTGATATCTTGCACCTGTCGTTCTCCGAATCAATTCGCAGGCTAATAACGCAAGTTGCTAGTTATTAATTATTTCCTGTTCCCCCCTTGAGTAAGGCAGTAGGGGGGATCTTTGGCTGTGATTACTAGGTTTAGATCCCCCCAACCCCCCTTAATAAGCAGGGGGGCTAAGCCATCAGATATAGGGAGTAGCTAACTCTACAACTTGAAACCCTTGTAGAGACGTTGTATACAACGTCTCTACAATCCTTGAAAGGAGACTATTAGGCAGGAAGCGAATGCCCACAACCTCCCCTTCTGTGCCGAAGACCTCGCCCTTGTCCGCACTGCCCTCGCCCTCCTCTTCCCTGATGGGATTGGGCAGTACCTCGCGTTGCACAGCGTTGAAAGGCAGGAAGATGATTATTTTGGGATGCCCGTTGCAAATTCAAAAAAACTCGTTGGACATCAGGATAACCTTGAGTTAAATCAAGCAATCGCTGATACATTGCGGCATTCTCAATTTCTCCTTGCACTCCCGCTTGGCAAGCTTCTTGCACAGATTCGGGAACTTCCACTCGCTGGGCCCAATCATCTTCGGGAACAGGAATTCCGTATTTCCAGAAAAGAGGAATTAGCGCCCGGATGTGGCGTTCTTCTGACTCAATAATGTTAACAAAGGGGCGAACTGCGCCAAATTTATTGATAATCAAGCGATAGGTTGCCCTTGCTTTGTATTCATCTTCTATTGCTTCGGTTAAAGCACGTTTGAGTTGCTCAGACATTTCGATCTCCGAGTAGTTTGATGAGAGTTCTTGCCAAAGTCGAAAATATTGTTTTTTTCACCACAGATATCCACAGATAAACACAGATGAACACAGATGATTTTGATGGGATATCGACTTTTGCAAGAAGGTTCAAACATTGGCAGCGGTTGAGGCATTGGCGTTGTTTCTGTTTGTCCTGGTTGCTGCGATCGATTTAATTTCGCGATCGATAAAGAACAACCCTTGCCCTTCTACGCCAATCAATTTGATCTTATCAAGAATGCTCTTAAACAGAAACTCTTCTTCATGCTGTTCTGCCACATACCATTGGAGAAATTGCAGGGTAGAATAATCGGGTTCTGTATTAGCTAAATGGACTAAACTGTTAATTTTGCTAGTAATGAACTGTTCATGGGCATAGATTTTTTCAAACATCTCTTTGAGGGAAGTAAATTCACTCGGAGGTGCTTCCATTCCCTGCAAAACTGCTAATGCGCCTGTTTCTTGCAGGTAATCAATCAAACGACGCTTGTGGATCATTTCTTCATCTGCGTGTTGACTGAGAAATGCAGCACAACCATCTAGTGATTTATAAGCACACCAACAACTCATTTGCAGATAAAGATGGGAGGAAAACATTTCTAGGTTGATTTGTTCATTCAACCGATCGATCATTGCTGGCGACAACATAACAAAATCTCTCCTACATTAGGATTTTACCCATTCATAAAGTTCCATAGTTTCCGGGTTACAACTATGACAACTCCCACATTTTTTGGTTTCTAATTTGCGAATTCGTCCTTTGCTTTCGAGTCGATCGAGCATTAAGCGCAAAGCATCGGGATCTGACTGGAAATGTTGGGCAATTTCTGCCAGAGAACTAACAGGACGATCGCGTAAATATTGCTGAAGTTCCTGCAAAATCATGAGCTTATCTCCTTGCAGCTTCTAGAGAACGTACTTGAACTTCACTTCTTGATTGAACTCGACGACGATCGCTAAACAATTTCAATCCAATTAACACACCACCCATCACCAAAACTAAACTTACTAACCAAGTCGTTGCATTCATTGGCGCAGCATTAAAAGTCATAAATTGGTAGTAGAAAACAGCTACCCAATAAGCTAATCCAGTTGTCCAAGCAGCGACAAAAATTGTCCAACCTAAATTAGTTTCTCGATAAACCGCAGCAGTGGCAGAAACACAGGGGAAATACAATAACACAAATAGGAGAAATGCGATCGCTGCCGTAGTACTACCAAACCGAGTCGCCATTTGTCCAAAAGTAGTATAGTGTACTTCTTGCTCCTCAGCAGCAGCTTTCAGATCCCCAGTGCTACCCATAATACTAATTCCCAATGGATCGAGTATTTGATTACTCAAATCTGCTAAATTTTTGGGAATACTGGCAAAAGCTTTACCGATATCACCCCAGAAATCAAAAGCTTCCTCTGGTTCCGCATTTCCAGTTGTTTGTTGTGCCAAATTAGTATAGAGGGAATCCATAGTTCCTACCATTACTTCTTTAGCAAAAACTCCGGTAAATAAACCTACTGTAGCAGGCCAATTTTCCTGTTGAATACCCATCGGCGTAAATACAGGGGTAATAGTGCGACTAAAAGCACTCAAAATCGAATCTTGACTATCTTGTTTTCCGAAAGATCCATCCACACCTACGGAGTTAATTAATCCCAAAATCAACACCATAATTACAATCATTTTTCCCGCTTTGGTGATGAATGCTTTTAAGCGATCCCAACCGCGAATTAATACTCCTTTTGCGGTAGGAATATGATAGGGTGGTAACTCCATGACAAAAGGTGCCGCTTCTCCCCGAAATAAGGTATGTTTCATTACTAATCCGGTAAAGATTGCGGCTAAAATTCCCAAAACGTACAGCAAAAATACAATATTTTGTCCATTTGTGGGGAAGAATGCGGCACAGAATAAAGCATAAATTGGTAAACGTGCGCCGCAAGACATGAAGGGATTCATGATAATTGTCATTAAGCGATCGCGCCGATTTTCCAAAGTTCTAGTTGCCATGATTCCGGGAATATTACAACCAAAACTTACCATCATTGGCACAAAAGATTTACCCGGTAATCCCATAAATCGCATTAAGCGATCCATCACAAATGCCGCTCTTGCTAAATAGCCAGAATCTTCTAAAATAGCTAAGAAAATAAACATTAATCCGATTTGCGGAATAAAGGTTGCTGTGGTTTGAATCCCACCGCCTACTCCATCAGAAAGCAAACCAATTAACCAACCAGGAGCACTCATTTGTTTTAATACATGAGCAGTTCCCCCGACAAAAATTGTCCCGATGCCAATATCAAAAAAGTCAATAAATGCGCCGCCAACGTTAATGGAAAAGAGAAACATCAAGTACATTACTACCAGAAAGATCGGGATACCCAACCAGCGATTGAGGACTACTTTATCGATCCGATCGCTCACAGTTTGCTTGACAACATTTGTCCGTCGCGTGACTCCCTGCATGATTTGATGAATCCAGCTATACCGACTATCAGCAATTAACAAATCGGTATCTTCTCCCAACGTTTGATGAATCCGATGGCGATGTTCGCTAATCTTTCGTAAAACATCTTGTCCTAAGTCGGGAAGATGGCGATCGTCATACTGCAACAAATTCAAAGCAAACCAGCGAACATTCGCTGGGTTTCCCACAGATTTACTTTCCAAAATGGGGATTAAATCTGCTAAAGCTTCTTCAATTACAGGCGGATAAGCACAGTACGATTGGGGAATTGTTGGTTGTGAAAATGCCAGAGCAATCGTATCACACAATAAAGTAATTCCTTTCCCTGTATGAGCACACAAAGGAATCACTGGACAATCCAATCTTTCAGCTAAAACTTCGGGTTCAATGCTAATTTCTCGGTTTTTTGCCAAATCCATCATATTTAAAGCAATCACCATCGGTACACCCATTTCTAAAATTTGGGTAGTCAGGTAAAGATTGCGTTCTAAATTAGAAGCATCGACAATATTAACTATGAGATCCGCTTCACCAGAAAGTAAATAATCTCTTGCTACCAATTCATCAAGTCCGGTTGTACTATCGCCTGCATCAATAGAGTAAACTCCCGGTAAATCAACAACCGTAATTTGGTTAGCTTCATTAATATTTTTGCCGCGATAACGATAAATACCTTCTTTGCGTTCCACAGTTACACCGGGCCAATTTCCCACGTGCTGATTCGCACCCGTTAAGGCATTAAATAAAGTGGTTTTTCCGCAGTTAGGATTTCCCACTAATCCAATCACTTTGTTTGCCATAATTTCACTTCCTAGATTAATTCCACAATTAAGGCATCAGCTTCAGCTTTGCGTAAACTTAAACGAAATCCCCGCACTTCAATTTCTGTGGGATCTCCCAAAGGTGCATGGCGAGTAATTGTAAATTCTGTGTGTGGGGTAAGTCCCATTGCTAATAGTTTGCGTTTATAATCGCGGGCAGTTGGTTCGTAACCGATCACTTTCATTACGGAACCGATCGCCGCATTCCGCAATTTAACGGTAGAATTACTATCAGTTTTCATGGTTGTGTTCCTTGGTGCAAAAGAGTTATCTGGAACTGTTACTGAGTATTTGGCATCTCTCACCTGAATCTGTTGCGCCATATCTGCGCCTAATCCCAAGCGTTGCTCGTTAAATGCCACAATCACAGAACCAGTTCCCGTAGAACTAACGATCGTTAATTGCATTCCTGGCATTAATCCCATCCCCATCAAGCGGTTGTTCGCTTCCCCGCAGTTCAAAGAAACTATGCGTACACAGTCTCCGACTTTTGTGTTTGCTAAGGACGTTATTCCTGTTTCCGATTTCTCATTCATTTTGTCAAAACTCACGACTGGGGACTCGCTCAAGTAAACAAACGATCGCCAATCCTCCTGCTTAAGGTTTAATAGCTCTTCACCATCCATCTTTTCCCGCTTGAGGACAGTCTCATTAAGAATCTTTTTCAATAAGTACCATAAAAATTTCCGACTAAAGACAGATTTTACCAAAGCTTAATAATCTTCTCAGCTGTGCTAGAGCTTAATTTATGAGGATTTCACATATAGGGGGTTTTGCCGATCGACTGTTCGATCCCAGAAAATTTGTCTCTTCTAATTCATTTATTGACATTTTACTTCAAGTAACTAGGGAACGATCGATAAAAACTTTAGGTTGACTGGGGTGGGTTAGCGACTGACACCGCATGGTTGTAGGATTGCAATTAACAAGTGCTTTTTTAATACCAACAAATGCAGTTTTCTTGGGATGAAAATAAGCGCCAATTGAATTTAGTCAAACATGGGTTTGATTTTCGAGATGCTTCCCAGGTTTTTGAGGGTGCAACATTTACATTTGAAGACGATCGCTATGCTTATGGAGAGCAACGTTTCATTACACTAGGATTATTGTGTGGGCGAGTTGTCGTGATTGCCCATACAGAAGTTGAAGATGAAATTCGTGTTATTTCGATGAGGGAGGGAACTAAACGTGAGCAAGTCATTTTCTTCCAAAGCCTCTCAAACTGATTGGGAGCGGATTAATGCAATGTCAGATGAGGCGATCGATCTTTCAGATATTCCAGAAGTTACAGAAGAACAGATGAAACGGGCTGTACTGCGAGTTGGTGGAAAACCTGTTGAGCGTAGTCAGCGGCGTGTCGATCTCTTGCTGGATGCTTTTATCGTTGAATATTTTGAGACAAAGGCAGGGGATCAGGGGTATCAGGCGCTAATTAATCAGGTATTAGCAGAGTATATTTATGCTCATGAAGTTAAAAATTAGTTGCGTTATTTTTGGTCAAAAGTTTAGGAACACAGCATAATTGATTGGTATTAGCTGGACAATAATCCCTATTCGGAACCTGAATCAGATATTGCTGTGGTGAGGATCGAACGCCGATTTTACGCCGAAAATCACCCCACTCCAGCAGATACTTTTTTGTTAATAGAAATCTCTGATACCACTTTAGAACAAGACCGCAAACAAAAAGCAGCTGCTTATGCTAAAGCCGGAATTGCAGATTATTGGATTCTTGATGTTAACAAGCGCCAAGTTCGAGTATTTCGAGAAATTGTCAATCAAACCTATCAACAAGAAACTATTCTCAACGAAGAAGCGACTCTTTTTCTATTAGCTTTTCCTGAAATTGAAGTGCAAATTTCTAGACTATTTCCTTTCTAGTTCCTCTGAAAATAGTGCAGTTTCTCACAATTAATATAATTTGCGGAAACTGCACCTGAAAATTAAACCGCTTGCTTCTCCTCAAACTGCTTCAATTCGCTAGGCGCAACTGCACCAAATTCGGTAATAATTGCCGTAATTAAATTTGCCGGAGTGACATCAAAAGCCGGATTATAAAAATCTACACCTTCGGGCGTAACTAGGGTTTTACCGATTTGGTAAATCTCCGCAGGATCGCGTTCTTCAATGGGAATTTGATTGCCATCAATTAAACTAAAATCAATTGTGGAAAGTGGCGCAGCAACAAAGAAGGGAATATTATGAGCTTTGGCAGAAATCGCTACACTATAAGTGCCAATTTTATTCGCAGTATCCCCATTAGCAGCAATTCTATCTGCACCGACAACCACAGCATGAATTAAACCTTGTTTCATGCAATGGGCTGCCATATTATCAGTAATTAAAGTAATGGGAATTTCATCTTGTACGCATTCCCAAACGGTCAATTTTGCCCCTTGTAAACGGGGACGAGTTTCGTCAGCAAATACTCTTGCTAATCTTCCTTCTCGCCAAGCAGAACGGACTACACCCAAAGCTGTACCATACCCAGCAGTAGCTAAAGCGCCAGCATTACAATGAGTTAAAATTGTCAATTTTTCCGGGGTTTTTGGTAATGCTTCTAAACCATAATCCCCGATCGCTTGACAAGTTTTCAAATCTTCTAAGTTGATATTTTTTGCCGTTTCTAGTAACACTTCTTGCAGATATTCTACCGGGCCTAAAGTGCGACGGGCAGTATTTAACATTCTTTGAATTGCCCAGAATAAATTTACCGCAGTTGGACGAGTGGCGCGTAACTTTTCGGCGATTTTTTCCAATTGAGTTAAAAACAATTCCCGGTTTTCGGTTTCAATTTCCCTTGCCCCCAAATACATTCCATAAGCAGCAGCAACTCCGATCGCAGGTGCTCCCCTAACAATCATAGTTTTAATTGCCAATGCCATATCATCAGAATTCTTAATTTCTACCAAAGTATACTCAGCAGGCAAGCGGTTTTGATCGATGAGCAAAACTTGGTCTTTTTGCCAAATTACCGGATAAACGTGAGACACTGTAGAGGTCATGACAGTTAGTGAAAATGCTAAACTAGTTTGAACCTAATTGTTACACAAAATAAAGAAAAACAAATTTTCTTCTAAAACTTGAACTGACGAAATCTCTGGGGAATAATCGGAATTATCTAGGTTTCAAGTGTTTCTCTTTTTCCACCTAAGTTGTATGCCCATTGCTTTTCCACAACGCCTTTTCCAGACAAGTTTAAACATCCCGTTGCGATGGGTGTTAGTCGTTCCCTTTGTACTGCAAACTGTAGGCGCAGTAACGCTAGTGGGGTATTTATCTTTTCGCAGTGGGCAGCGAGTAGTAGAAAATCTAGCACATCAGTTGATGACAGAAGTTGGGAATCGTACCACACTTTACTTGGACAAAACCCTAGAAATTCCCCATCTAGTCAACGAACTCAACGCTGATGCCATTCGTTTAGGGATTATACCTAATTTTCAGACGGAAGATACAGAAAGTTTAGAAAAGTTTTTTTGGCAACAAATCTCGCGGTTTCCTTCAGTTAGTACTATAGCGATCGCCAACGAACGCGGTGGGATGATCGGTTCAGCGAAAAAAACCTCTTTTCCTTCACCTAGTATAATAGGTTCGGGGCGAAAGAACTCTTTTCCTTTAATTAGTGTTTATCGCACAGAACGCTTCGCCAAAGGCAGATATTCTATTTCTGATACTGATGCCCAAGGTAACAAGATCCGAAACTATTTAGTTACTGAGAATTATGATGCTAGAATCAGACCTTGGTATCAAGCTCCCAAACAAGCAAGCAAGGCAACATGGAGCCCAATCTACCAATTTATCACTCGGACAAACACATTAGGAATTTCTGCTGGATTACCAATTTATAACAGTTCCAATCGATTTCAGGGAGTGATAGCAACTGATATTACCCTCGATCATTTCAATCAATTTCTCTCAACTTTGCGGATTAGTCCATCAGGACAGATTTTTATGATTGAGCGATCGGGATTACTAATTGCTAGTTCCACCGATTACCCTCTATTTACATTGCAAGACGGAGAATTGCGGCGCACGAAAGCTGTAAAAAGCACAAATCCCATGATCCGGGAAACAACTACAAAATTAATCGAACGCTTCCAAAATTTAAACCGAATTAATAATATTGAACAGTTAGAAATTGAACAAACTCAAACTAAACAATTTGTTCAAGTTATGCCATATCGCGATCGCTTAGGAATCGATTGGTTAATCGTAATTGTAGTCCCAGAATCAGATTTTATCGGGGAAATTAAAGCCAATGTTTACCGCACAGCACTACTTTGCAGTTTAGCCTTGATGAGTTCTATTTTACTTGGGTTGTGGACAGCAAGAAAAATTACTCAACCTATTCAAACGCTAAACCTTTGCACTCAAGCATTCTCAGCCGGAAAACCCATTTCGCCACTCTCTTCTACTGGTATTCAAGAAGTCGATACTTTACGAGTTGGGTTCAATCAAATGATGACTCAACTTAACGCATCTTTCCAAGCACTTCAAGAGAATCAGCAAACCCTGGAAACTTTTTTAGATACTGCTCCGGTAGGGGTGAGTGTTCATGCACCTTCGGGCGAAGTGATTTTTGTTAATCATAAAGGCAAAGAAATTTTAACACCGGGAGTAACATCAACTCCCGCGGAAAAACTTTCCGAAGTTTATCAGCTTTACCTAGCAGGTACTAATGAGTTTTACCCAACGGAAAAACTCCCTGCAATTCGCGGACTGAAAGGGAAATCGGTTTATATTGATGATATGGAAATTGAGGTGCATGGACGACGAGTGCCGATCGAAGTTAACACCATTCCCGTTTTTGATAAATCTGGTAAAGTTCTCTATGCTATTAATGCTTTTCAAGACATTAGCGAACGACGACAAAACGAACAACTGCGAGCTAATTATCAAAGAGAATTAGAACAACAAGTTGCAGAACAAACCCAGGCATTAAGAGAAAGCAAAGCTCAGTTACAATTAATCACTGATTCTGTTCCTGGTTGCATTTCTTATGTTGACGCTTCTCAACGCTACCGTTTTGTAAATAAAACCTACGAAGCTTGGTTTAACTGTCAGCAAGAAGACATTTTAGGCAAAACTATTGAGGAAGTAATTGGTGTAGAAGCTTATCAAAAAGTACGTGCGTATGTTACCCAAGCTTTAGCGGGAGAAACCGTCACCTACGAAGCACAAGTTCCTTATCAAGGTAATCTAATTCGTGATATTTCTGCGGTTTTAGTTCCAGATATCGATCGAAATCAAATAGTTCACGGATATTATGCACTGATTACGGATATTAGCGAACAGCAAGCGGCGCTACGCGAACGCGAAAAAGCAGAAGCAGCTTTGCGCGAAAGTGAATTTCGGTTTCAGCAGTTGGCGGCTAATGTGCCAGGAATTATTTACACTATTGTTCATTCCCCAAATGGATCTACTAGGCTGGAATATGTTAGTGCAGCTGTTGAAGAAATATTAGAAATAAAACCTGAGCAAGCTTTAGTAGATTTTTCGCTCATTTCTAATCAATGCCATCCAGAAGATGTAGAAGCCTATAGTTTAGCAGTTCGCCAAAATCTTACCACTTTTGAGCCGTTTTCTTATGAATGGCGAGTGATTACGCCATCTGGTAAATTGAAGTGGTTATTGGCGAGACGTTCTTTGCTGGAAAAGCGAGAAAATGGAGATATTATTGGGCATGGGATTGTGCAAGATATTAGCGATCGCAAAATTGCCGAAGCAGCTTTACGCGAAAGTGAAGCCAGATTCCGCCTAGCATTTGATGATGCTGCAATTGGCATGGCATTAGTGGCTTTAAATGGAGAATTTATCGAAGTTAATCACGCACTTTGCGAGATTCTCGGCTATAGTGAAACGGAATTATTGCAACGAAGTTTTTGCGCTATTACTCACCCGGAAGATCTGAATGCGATCGGGGAAAATATAGAACAATTACTATCAGGCGAAAAGCGTTCTTTTCAAATGGAAAAACGCTGCATTCATAAGCAAGGAAAAGTGATTTGGACGATTCAAAGTACATCGATAATCCGAGATCAAGAAAATGGTAATCCGTTGTATTTTGTCTCCCAAATTCAAGATATTAGCGATCGCCAAGTAGCAGAAAGAGTTAAAGATGAATTTATTTCCGTAGTCAGTCACGAACTCCGCACCCCAATGACGGCAATTTATGGAGCTTTAGGAATATTAAAATCGGGAAAATTTGACAATCAACCGGAGAAGTTTCACTATTTTTTACAAATGGCGATGAATAATAGCGATCGGATGGTGCGGTTAATTAATGATATTTTAGATTTGGAACGTTTAGAATCCGGTAGTGTAGAATTAGTACCGGAAGAATGTGACGCAATAGATTTGATGAAACAGGCAGTTGAGTCAGTGCAAACTCTTGCCAATCAAGCATCAGTTACAATCAAAGTTGCGCCAATTTCTGTTAAACTTTGGGCAAGTCCAGGCGCGATCGTTCAAGTAATTACTAATTTACTCAGCAACGCCATCAAATTTTCTCCCCCTGATAGTACAATTTGGTTGAAAGCAGAGTTAGTAAATCATGAAACTTCTGATTCTGACATTCGCTTCTCTGTGCAAGACGAAGGAAGAGGAATACCAGCGGACAAATTAGAAAGTATTTTTGAACGTTTTCAACAAGTTGACGCTTCTGATTCCCGTCAAAAAGGAGGAACAGGTTTAGGTTTAGCGATTTGTAAAACTATTGTCCAAAAGCATAAAGGTCGGATTTGGGTAAATAGCGGGTTGGGAGAAGGCAGTACTTTTTATTTTACGATTGCGCGATCGGGGAAAAATTGATAATTGATTTAATATTGAAAAGCAGTAGAACCGATTTGGATCTACCACTGTTTTATCGATCGATTTTTTCGAGAATTGAATTGCTATTTCTGCATTCTCTCCATAATTAAAAACTGCGTTCATCGACGGAGGAAATCTATTATTCTGCAATATTCACACTTGCCAAGCGACGCTTACGTAGCATTGAACCAGCAGCAGTTAAGCCTAGCAAACCTAAACCGACAATACCAGATGGTTCGGGTACTTGCGCCAAATTTCCTGCCAGCGCCACACCATCATTACCGCACTCAACAAACACATTAGCCATATAGTCACCGCTACCCAACAAAGAACGGTTAAACTGGAATCCAATTGTTTGAGTACCAACTGCACTAAAGTGACCAAAGTTAAGACCCGCAGCAGTCAGCGCACTAGTGGTGAGCATGGTAATATCACCCACTTTTGTACCTGAACCGATGACATTCTGAATAGCATTATATTGCCCGAAGTAGTCGTAGGCAGCTTGTTTATTTGCCAGATCTGTACCTTGCGTGTTCGCTTTTTCCCAACCGTTGCCATAGTAATGGTTCAAGCTGCTATAGCCGTGATTCGCTAAAGCAACACTAGTAGCACTAACATTACTGTACACTCCAGTAGTGGCAGCATTAGAATCATTAGTACCAGCAAAACGAATTCCAAACAAACTGTTTGTACTGCTAGCAGTTTGAAAATTTGTACCTGAGAAGTTAAAGAACAAGTCCCCCCAACCAATGTTTCCGTCAGCAGCGCCGCTGTTTGCAACTCCATTCAAAGGCATACCACCAGTAAGTGCAACGAAAATGCTATCATCTGTTTCCTTGATCGCCATGCCTTTAATTTCATAGTTTGCGCCGCCAGAACCATCATTAAAAGCATCAATACCATAGTTCCAGCCATTATATAGTTGTCCGGCACTAGCTTGCTGACCAGTAGCAGAGATCAAACAAACACTAGCAGCAGCGATTCCTAATAAAGTGCGAATTTTTGTAGTTGTAAATTTCATTTGCTTCTCTCCTAGTTGCTGAGTAACCTTTTGATAATACTTACGTTAACTTATCAAATGTGAAGATAAAAGGTGAAAAGTGGGTGTTTTATATAAATTGATAGTGAAATTTATATAAATATCTAACTACCTATTCCTGTAACTTTAGCTAGTACAATTACGGTATTTCTACTAATAGTATAAAATTTAATTTGGGGATACAGAGACAAGATTGATTTCCAGTAAATAATTTTCCGGATTAAACTGAGAGTTTCCCCGCACTTCCGGCAGTTTTCTCCGAGTAATCACCTATCCCAACACTTTTTAGTTAAGCATGGTTTCCTTTTGACAAAAGGGACAAAAGGTTAAAGGAGAAGAGTAAGATTCCATTTTTCCTCTAACGAGACAGAAGTAAAGTTAATAAATTAATGGAAAAAGTTAGCCAAGTAATTTTTGAGTGCCAAGTGGGAAAGGTGCGATCGTACTTTTCCACCCTAAGCAACTTGAGAAAGAACTAAAGGTTTAGGTTGAGGTAAAGGTTTCCCATCTTGTTGATATTCTTCAACCAGTAATTCTAAAACTTCTTGAGCATTGCTTAATGCTTCTTGATATGTATCCCCATGAGTATGAAATTTTTGAGTAGGAAACTCAGGTAAATGGACTAAATAACATCCATCTTCATCACTCCATTGAATGACAATTGTATAAGGTAGTTTCATTCGGATTCGTTATGATGCACCAAAGCAAATGAAATCACTTGATGCCTGGGTATATCGCAGAAGTGAAAATAAGCTAGAAAATGGCTAAGTTTCCCCAAATCAGAAGTCGTGAAAGGTGATTTAGGGTGATTTGCGATCGCACAAATCATTTAAATAGTTTTGCAGCCAAGTTGCCAATTGACGAACATCTTTTTCTGGAAGCTGTTTAATTGCTGCTTCAATTTCTAGTAAGTTGGTCATAAATACAAATATGCTTGGGAAACAGTTCTGTAATTGAGTTTAATACTAAAACCGGGTTGATTACCCTTTTTTTGAACCACGTTCGCGTAGCGGTGCGTAGCACTTAGACACGAAGAACACG